>DNNJ01000079.1 GCA_003487955.1 Clostridiales bacterium
TATATAATTTACTCTTTGCTCCGTAATATCCTTTAGCAAGTTTCAATACTTTTCTATGGTTTTTCTTAGCATTTACAGCACCTTTTACTCTTGCCATTATAGTTCCTCCTTAAGTTCTATATTAATATGGGATTAATTTACCTATTCTTTTTTCGTCAGCTTCTGATACCAATGTACCTTTCCTTAAATCCCTGATTGATTTAGAAGCTTTTTTACCTGTAAAGTGATTTTTTCCTGATTTTGATCTTTGTATTTTACCGCTTCCGGTTTTTTTAAATCTTTTTGCGGCCGATCTGTTTGTTTTAATTTTTGGCATAGTGGTTCCTCCTTAATGTTATTTTTTTGGTGTCAAAAACATAGACATATTTTTGCCTTCTACAGTTGGATATTTATCTATAGTAGAATATTCCGATGTCATTTCAGAAAATTGCATCAATACTTCTCTTCCCATATCCATTTTCCCAAGTTCTCTTCCTCTGAAACGCACAACAACTTTAACTCTGTCGCCGTCTCCAAGGAATTTTGTTGCATTCTTAGCTTTGACAGCCAAGTCATGATCTTCAATATTTGGTGTCATTCTTATTTCTTTGACACTTATTACTTTTTGTTTCTTTTTGGATTCCTTTTCTTTCTTTGCCTGAGCATATTTATATTTACCGTAATTCATAATCCTGCACACCGGCGGTTCTGCATTAGGCGATACATTCACCAAGTCAAGCTTTTTACTTTCAGCAATCTTTAAAGCCTCTTTTGTACTTATTATACCAAGCTGGCTTCCATCAGAGTCAATGACTCTTACTTCCTTTTCACGAATTTGCTCGTTGATTTGAAGTTCCTTAATAATCTATCCCTCCTTAAAATTTCAAATGCTTCTTATATATAATTATATTATTTTTATCACACATATTCACATATACATAAAAAAATAGCGACCTTCACCGCTATCTTAAAATACAAAACTGCATTTATTTTTTAACCCAACAGGCAGTTTACAAAACGCCGCAAGGTGAGAAGCGGTTACTTCTTCTTGAACACTTTATCAGTATATACAACATAACAATAAATGTCAACAATTATTTATTGAATAACGTGATAACTTTTTTTGTAATGGTAAAGATAATACTATCATTAAAAATATTTAAAATTTCGACTAAGGAGGTAATATGAAAATTAAATTTTTCCCTTTAATAATCTTTTTGATAGTATATATTATTTTATTTGCAGCAATGCCTCAAAATATTAAACTACCATTACTATATATAGCTCCATTAATATTATACACAATGTTCATTTCTAAAACAATGACAAATTTTATGAAAAATAAGCATCATGATGATGACATGGAAGTAAATGAGACAGCATCCTCTGTAACATATTTTGATAAGAAAAAATCGGAAGAACCTAAAATCCAAATAGGTTTTAATGACGTGGCTGGACTTGAGGAAATTAAAGAAGATTTAATGGATATAATTGACTTTTTGAATAATGAAGACAAATACAGGTCTATGGATGCAAAGGTTCCAAGAGGCATACTATTATACGGACCTCCCGGAACCGGCAAAACACTTATTGCAAAAGCAATAGCAGGCGAAGCAAAAGCAACATTCATTTATTCCAGCGGCTCCGAATTTGTAGAAAAATATGTTGGTGTAGGAGCTAAAAGAGTCAGAACCATATTTGATAAAGCACGTAAAGAAGCTCCAAGTATAATTTTTATAGATGAAGTAGATGCCCTTGGAGCCAAAAGAAATGCTGACAGCAACAATGAAAAGGATCAAACTTTAAATCAGCTGTTAATTGAGCTTGACGGATTTAACAATACCAGCAATGTAATTGTAATTGCTGCAACCAACAGATTAGACTTATTGGATGAAGCGCTTTTAAGACCCGGCAGATTTGACAGAAAAATATATGTTGGTAATCCTAATTTTTATTCGAGACTTAAAATATTGGAAGTTCACACGAAAAATAAACCTCTTGACAAAAAAGTTCAGCTTAAGGATATTGCCGTAAAGACCCATGGATTTTCCGGAGCACAGCTTGCCAACATAGCAAATGAAGCAGCACTTAAAGCAATAAAGGACAAATCAAAGAAAATTAACAATGATAACTTTGAATTTGCTATTGAAAAAATAGCAGCAGGTTTGGAAATAAAGCATTCCACCGTAACAGACAAGGAAAAAAGAATTGTTGCCTACCATGAGGCAGGTCATGCAGTTGCGGCTAAAATACTTAATATTGATCAAGTACAGAAAATTTCAATAATTCCAAGGGACAAAGCCTTAGGATATGTTTTAAAATTCCCTACGGAAGATAAATACCTCTACACTAAAAATGAGCTGTGCAACAAGGTGACCGTACTTCTTGCAGGCAGAGCTTCCGAAGAAGTATTTATCGGTGAAATATCAACAGGTGCTTCAAATGATATTAAAGAATCAACAAGTATTATTTATGAGATAATCTGCAGCTACGGCATGGGTAAAAATACTCAAAATACATGCATTGATGAAAGGTTGCTCAAATACTATTTAGACAATATCAAGGATGAAGCTCAAGAAATGACAAAAGATGCATATGAAAATGCCATAACTATAATTCGCGATAATGAAGCATTGGTTGATAAAATTGCTCAGTACTTATTGAAATACGAAACAATGAATGCAGAAAACCTCGATGAGTTAATGGAAGAAACTAAAAAAAGAGCGCTAGTTTAAAAACAACGAGAACAAGTCCACGGTATCATAGGGACAATTTACGAAAAGCAAACTGAATACGGAAAAAAGTAATCGCATGGGAGAAAATCCTGTGCGATTGCTTTTTTATATAACCGCTACATTTGTGATGAAGACAGTCTATTCATATAGTGTCAGAGGAATATTTTATCAATCCCACCACAGAAATCGCTATCATTTATGTGCATGTACAAACGTATTAGAGCAGTTATATAATTTTGTATTGACTAAACACAAATACATGCTATAATTTAAATTGAAAAGTGTTTGTAGCACACTAAATAATTATCATCTGGAGGTTAGTGAAATGAAGGTTATGACATGGAATATTAATCAACAAAGTGGCAGACGAGACCAAATCCCTGATTTTGTTATAGATGAAATCATGAAAGCGGACATGGCAATTATTACAGAGTTCAAAAAACCGCAAGAAAAACTGGACGAATTTGAGAAAAAACTAGAAGAGTACTGGCTTTGCTATTCACCTGCCACCCATCACAAAGAAATTCTCATTGCTGTCAAAAAGAAGCTGACGGCAGAACCGATAATTGAAGAATGGGAAAAAGAAGCCGGCGAAAAACCAAATTTTCTGCAAATCTATATAACGGTGAATAAAGTATCGCTAAGGATTATTGGGACAAGAATAAGAATAGGAAATGGTTCCAGAATTGACTACATTGAGCGAAAGCAACAACTGGACAACCTCATCTGCGAATTGAATAAAGCAAGTAATGAACGATTGCTTATAGGCGGAGATTTCAATAATTCTATTATTCGTGGAGCTCGGGACAAAACATACTACGAAGTTAGACAAGAATATCATTATACGGAAAAAGGCGAATTGAGTGCACTGTATGACACCTACAATCATCACATTTTGAAAGACGGCTTGCTAGCGGCAGGTCTTATATTACATACACCAGAAAGAAATCAATCCTCTTGGGGATATACTCTACTTAATGGTAATACCGATGATCGGGATGTCGGCTGTATAAAAAATGACCACTTTGCAACGACCGAAACCATAAAACTATCGAATGTAGAATACAATATAGACTTTATTACACCTGCAAACGGTTATGTAAAACCGAATATTTATCCTCCATACCCTGACCACGCCATTTTGACTGCGGATTTAGAATTATAACTTACTGTTTTAGGAGGCCAAATTGATGGAAAATATGATTAATATCAGATGTAATTGGAAGCACTATTCATTGGAATACCAGATAAAGCGCAGAGATACATCACAAGATATGTCAAAGTCAGCCGTTCTTTCTCGGATGATACGTGCGGCAGATAAGGTGGAAAAAGGAGACTGGAAGCTTGTAAAAGAACTGCTGTCAAAAGTCGAAAAACTTGAGGAAGCCCCTGTTTTTACAAATTTGCAAGCAAAATATGATGAAGAAAGTGCGGAGATTCTTGAACGTGTTAAATCAAAAATCCTTTTGGAAATAGATGGTCTAAAAATCCTTCAGGCGCAATATCTATATCAGCTCCTGCAAGTGAATTACCTCGAAGAATTGAAGAAGGAATCATTAGGTGCACGGGCAGACAAACAAGTTAAAGCCGAAGATGTAAATATGCCCGAAATGGTAAAACTGTTGGTTGAAATGATTCTCTTAGATAAAGATTCAGATGCTCTTAAAAAAATTAAGACCATTTTGGTTGATTGGAGCAACAAATGACAAGAGCAAGTGCCATGCAGGCTGTTACAAATATCCTTCAGCAGGATTTCAAGTATCTTTATAAAAAAGTTAACACCACGATTCACACATTACATTTGACCTTTCAGATGGATTCCAAATCCCATTGCTTACAGATGAGTTTCGATTTTCAAGAACGCTGGTGCGATATTCTCTGTTTTATTTCTCCAACTGTTCTCACGGTAGATAGTGAGAACTATTGGGAGGCACTGCAAACGGTCAATCTCATTAACTGGAATATCAAGTCCAGGGGTCGCTTCTATGTGGATGATTTTGGCGATGTAGCATATAGCCTGCGTATTGATTATGATATGTTAGAAAAATCACCGAAAATGTATGCAAAGGAAATCGAGTGTGCTGTCGATTTTTGGTCCGACCTTTTTATCCCCATGCTAAATATTTGCCAAGGCAAAGCCTCCTTTGCAGAAGCAAAGCAGTTTATAGAGGCTATGTGGGGAATGGGGGTAAAGTGATGATAGTCGCTGCTCATGCCGGCACTGGCAAGACATACTTGGCTGAGATGTACCCGGATAAGGTGATTGATTTTGTTTGTATGCCATATAAGTATTTATTGTCTGCTGATAAAAAGGACCATGAGGTATGCAAGGCTGAACCCAACCTCATCATGCGACCGGAATGGCCAGATAACTATGCCGCCGAACTAATAAGCATGCGGGATAGCGAAAAAATCATTCTGATTCCGCCCGTCATTCCTGTGTTGCAGATGCTTAATATAGAGGAAATCCCCTATTTTCTTGTCTATCCGCAACGCGAGGCCAAGGAGGCCTATCTCCGGCGATACATAGATCGTGGGAATAGCGAGACTTTTCTGGACATTTTCATACAAGGATGGGATTTGTTTTTAGTGGGTATGGAGACACATACAGGTGGACAGCATATTGTTCTCAAACCGCACGAATTTTTGAGCGATGCTTTGGCGGTTTTTCCGTTGGATCAGCACGGCTAAGCGTAGTGACAGTCAGTGACACACACATCAACTCCCGCTACACTTGGACATTTGCATGATCATTCTACTATATTCCCGAATTGGTTCACGGATGAAATCACGGTTCTGTAAAGGAGAGATTAAATGGTCTATATTACTGGCGATTGCCACGGTGATTTTGAAAGAATCATAGAATTTTGCGAGGATGTTTGCACCGCAGCCGAGGATGACATACTCGTCATTCTTGGTGATGCAGGGATTAACTACCATGGCAGTCCGTCCGACAATGAGCTAAAGCAAATGCTTAGCGATTTGCCCATTACGCTACTCTGTATTCATGGCAACCATGAGATGCGCCCCGAGAGTATCGACACCTATGATGAAGCAGAGTGGAATGACGGAATCGTCTATGTTGAGCCAGAATATCCTAACCTTTTATTCGCCAAGGACGGTGAAATATACAACCTTGAAGGCCGCCGTTGCATCGCCATTGGCGGAGCATACAGCGTGGATAAATACAGTCGCACACCCCATGTGAATTGGTGGCCAGATGAGCAACCATCAGACGAGATTATGGCACAAGTCGAGGCGCGGCTTTCCAAAGAGCGTTGGCGTGTGGATGCAGTGTTCTCGCATACCTGTCCGTTAAAGTACATTCCGCGCGAAGAATTTTTACCTAATATCAACCAAGCCAATGTGGACAGAAGTACCGAGGAGTGGTTGGATAGTATCGAGGACAGACTGACGTACGATATCTGGTACTGCGGCCATTGGCATACAGATAAGCGTGATAATAATATCGTTTTTATGTTTCAAGATTACAGAGACCTGCTTTAGCGCAGGGGCAGATTTTCAAGGAGGAAGACATGATTTTTGCGCTTTCAGACATCCACGGGCATTTTCATCAGTTGCGTCGCCGTATATCGCAACTGGAGCATTTAGAGTCCTTTGCTGCCGGAAAGGATACACTCGTTTTACTGGGTGACTACATAAATAGGGGCAAATTCAGTTATCGTACCCTGGAGTTTATCTGGAAGCTCACCCAAGCTTCAAAGAACAATCTAGTTGTCCTGCGTGGCAACCACGAGGATGACTTTTTGGAATTCATTGATGGGGATGACACTTGGCTATCGGCAGATAAGGGCTTGCGCACTGTGGGGGGCTTTCTCATCCCCGAGGAAGAGGAGTGTATCAAGGAGCTGGCGCAGGGCGGCAAGTTCGCGGAGGTTAGCGACTATGTCCGTTCTTGCATCAAGGAGCGCCATGCACCCCTGCTTCATTGGCTCAGGAAGCTACCCTACTACTATGAATCAGAGAAACAGATTTTCGTCCACGCAGGTGTGGATGAAGAGGCAGAGGAGGATTGGAAATGGGGGACTGCAGATTATTTCTTTGTCGGCAAATATCCGCCCACGACAGGTTGGTTTTACAAGGATATCATTGCCGGACACACCTCGGCCAAAAGCGTTTCGGGTAATCCAGACCACAAGGGAATTTATTGGGACGGACAGAGCCACTACTTCATTGATGGCGGTGCGGATCAAGGCGGCAGACTGCTTTGCCTGGCCTATGATGAGGAAACAGGCCGCTACTACGAGCTTCTCCCCACCGATCGGCTTTCCGCAATACTTAAAGCGGGCAGGGTAGTCTATGATGAGTTTATACCACTATAACTATTGATGGAGGGAACTGCACATGACGAAGATACCCATGTCCGAGTTTATGAGGAACTATTGCAAGGAACAGCATATTGTCTTTTCCGGTTTTGAGCGGGCTACTATTTTATGGAATTCAAATCTCGTGCGGAAGGACAAGCTCACTGTGCTCCGAGATATTGCAGAGACAACTTCAGACGAGACACTGAGAAGGCAAATTGAGGAGCGGCTTTTCTACGAGGCGGAGATAGAACGCCGCTTTGTGGAAAACAGTGGGGGGAACTATATATTTGGTGTCTCCTTTGATGACGAAGATCGGTGTAACGGACACTTCTCTGCGCTTGAATCAGCCTTGGCCTATGGCAGAGAGCATGCCAATAAAACCTTCGAAGTGGGAAAATTTCCTATCGCGGACAAGGCACCACCCAAGGCAAGAAGATATTTTCATCTCAACCGCTACTGCATTGCGGACCGCCTCGGCGTAGCTGTCAGGCAGGTTAGGGATGAGCAAACTGAATTCTATGAGGACCCTCACCAAGAGAACCCTGTTGCTCACTGCGAATATAGTATAGATGGCGAAATAATCGGTATTTGGTCGGAGGAAGCCCCCTATCCCATTGAAATAGGCGATCCCCATCGGTTTGAAAACAAATTCTTCGCTCCCCCGAACCCTTTTGAAAGGGGCGACTTGGTCCGGGTAGTAGGTGACCCGGAGCTGGGTGTTGTGAGCACCTCTCAGGCTGAGTGGGAGGAGTTTCTCGAGCAGGTAGAGTGTGGGCTCTATGTGGATTCTGTCGACACCTGTATCACTGTGGAGTTTCTGCACGCAAGCGGGGAATTTTTTCATCATCACCCCAACCCACTTACTCTAGAGAGGGTTACAGAATGGCATAACGAACAGGAATGGGCGCTTATGAAGTGTGCGGGTGAATTGCTGAGTGGCAAAGGCGAACTAGATTACTTTCTCGCTCTCTACGATGAGAACAAGGAGCGGCACTCCACAGAAAAGAATGGAGGTTAACGCATGGAACCCATCACCTTTGGCGATCTTAGGAAATACTGCTCCCATTTAGACAGAGTTTCCATCTGTATTCATGAAACTGGGCAATATGATAATTACAGGCTCATCGTCAATGTTCCCAGCACCTATGATACATATTACCTGTACGGCTTTGGGATGTTTGAAAGTGAGTTTGTGGATGATGGCTTCGAGGGTTGGGATCGCAGCGGCTCCGCCTTCCCTTCATCCACCTCTCGCAAAGCGGGGCGATGGAGCTTTCAACCATGCATAGAAATCATGCTCTCCAAAACACCGAGAACGGATTTGTGACATGAACCTATTGAGGAAAGGTGGCAAAAGAATATGAAAAGTTTTGATATAAAAATTCCCTGGGAAGCTACTCTCACCGACTGGTGCATCGTTTTGTACCCACAGATTTACGACCACACCGAAAACCCTTTAAGTGTTTTTGCAAAATTGAATTGTGGACAGCCTGTAGCCTTGTTTGGCAGGGCAAAAAGCGACCCCAGATATAACGCTGAGACGGGTGCGTTCACTGATGGACACCGACTTGTCACAAGCCCGATTGTTTCAGTAAAAGACGGAAAATATAATACGCAAGATACCATTTACTCCGTTGATGAGGATGACAAAAATCCCGATTTCAAGATCTGGTGTGAGGAAAGTCAATACTCAGAAGTGTCTCTCAATGTTGTATCGGAAATGAATGGGGCGAAAGACAATACGATTATTCGACACATCTGCGAAAACTGTGGCAAAGAAGAAGTGCTTTGTTCGGAAGACGGCTTTAATCAAGGCTGGGACTATCCTCCAAAAATGGGAGCATTTAAAGTTATATCTCCAAGAACCTGCGGTGATTGCGGAATACAGACAACTCTCTGGTGGGAAATAACGTGTAACAAGACTCCGCCAGACCAGTTGAACGCAAGGCATCAGGAAACGCTTAAGCGAATTCTTACTGAGCCGGAGAGCATATTGCCATGAAAATATACATAAAACAGCCATCCAGAATCAATAGAGTCACTTTTTCTTGGATTTTTGTAATGTTGATAGAAATTGCCTCCCAGATTGTTTTCATCTTCAATCTTGAATGCCCTGATTTATTATGCTATACCTTACTCAAAATAAAGAACAAGGAGGCTGTAGAATGCGATTGTATCGGGCTATGCCTACAAACGAAACAACTCTAAATAGCCATCAAAGAGCATTGTCAAAGACCAAGAATGCACTCTCTGACATTTGCCTCTTAGATGAAATATATAGCCACATAATGCCTACTCATAATTTGGATATTGCACATCTGAATAGAGTCGTTTTCTCTTTTACAGATGATATAGATGTTGCTTACAGCCTTACCGAAAAGTACCCTGCCACATATGCCAAAATTGGTTATATTGATATTAAAAGCCCAGAGAATTCTTCTGCATTGTTAAAAGGAGATCCCAACCTCCTCCTTGTTAAACCGATTTTCAGACTCTCGGATTGGGTGGATCTGGCTATTTATTGCGCAGGGAAGAGTGTTCATACCTCAATTAATGTACATAATGTCAACTATGCCAGCAAGGGTGTTCCTTTAATAAATACGTTAGTTCCGAGTAGATGGGGAGCTTTAAGTTTAGCGCATACCGCAAGGGAGTATGTCGTAATTTGCAAGAACTTAGTCCCCGCCATAATGTCTGCTAACGATATTGCCTCTACGAGAGCAGACAAACATCTCAAAGATTTCGACCTATTTGTTTCGGATAATAATCCTTCTAATAAAAAGAAAGTTATTGACTGTTTACAAAACGATCTCAGAAAAATTATCATAACCGAGGTTCGCAGGAACTATCTATCAGAAAAGTTAGATGAGTGTGCGTGATGCCCTCCGCTGCCCTCACAAAAGTTTACATCTAAGCCTTCGGTTGGCTGTTGCTTCCATCTCCGCTCACACCTACTACTAATACTCAATCGATTCCGCCAGCCGCATCACAGTTATCATTGACACGAACAGCGCCGTAGAGGATACCGATAACACGGTCTTGCCGACAGCGGTGGTAATCAAGCGCATTGAACTAGTCCTCTTTTTTGTGACATCCTTCTATGGATTTTTAGATCTGTCAATACGCTTCAGCAACTCTCTGCCACTTATCACACCCGCCTTATATTCCTGCCTCGCCTTAGATGCTGCTGAAATCCAAGCCTTAAACTGTTCCTCTGTCATCTTGTTGGTCTGGCGGTCGCTGTCCCAGGCATCCATGCGGTAGTAGCGAGAATACATTCGGTTGTAGATTCGCTGAAATTCCTGTAAAAAGCTGTCCTGCTCTACAGATTGGTTAAATTTTTGTTTTGCCCCAATCTGCTTGCAGGTACGTTTGCCTTTATAAATTCTGTCACAGTAATCTCGCTTGCGTTTATCTGCCAGAACAAAGTACCGGTCACACAGTCCACACCGTTTAATACGAATGCCTCGCTTGGTCATCTCCATAAATTCCAGATAGAACATTTCCTCCAGACTTTGAATGGCAAAATACTGCCACATGCTCACCGCGTGCTTGCTGTCCCGATGAATGTTCTGCAGTACCTTTCGCGTGTCTACTTCATCGGGGTCGTTAAAGGAAATCAGTTTATTTGTATCAAACCTACCGTTGGCAATCGGCGCTATTCCATACATGGATCGAAGCATATACTGCATGAAATTAGGATACAGATTGCAGAACATGACATAGCGCTCGGGTAAGGTGTATTCAGACAATATCTCGTTGCTTAAACAAAACTCAAGTGCCTCAGCATAGACAGCTTGCAGATTTAAGTAGTATTGAAATAGAAAATTTGCATAGCTGACCTTTTCGACTTCTGACCTGTCCACGTTATAGAAATTGCGGAATAAATCACTGGTTAAAAAGAAATGGAGATAGCTGTGTTTTTCTTTCAACAGTTCCACAGCGTTCCAGTATACCTTTTTTATATCTTCAAAATTGGCATTGGTGACTTCTACGGTCTCCAGTGCCTTTATTTTTTCCTGCAGTTCCGAAAAATCAAGCTCACAAAAATCCACAATGCCGGTTCCTATCTCTCCAATTTGCTGAAAAGTGGAATGCTCAGCATCATGCAGGAAAAATACATTGAACTTGTTTGTGCTATCGGTAAAGACCTTAGCAAAAGGATAGGTAATTTCCATACGCCCTCCTTGTAAAGAATAGATTTTGGTAAAATAAAATTCTTTTAATTCACGATATAAGAATACCACAACCTTTTCTATAATGAAAGTACCAAAAAGAAAAGCGAGGTGGTTACAAAATGCCAAAGAAATTAGAAACCATGGATGCGGAAACCTTGATGACCACACCCATGGAACCGTTGAAATTTATTGTCAGCGGATTGATACCGCATGGACTGCATATCCTTGCCGGTTCACCGAAAATCGGCAAGAGCTGGCTGGTGCTCTGGATTTGCCTGCAGGTGGCAAAGGGAGAACCTATATGGAGCTTTGAAACCCGCAAATGTGAAGTACTATATCTCTGCCTTGAGGATAGCTTCGCTCGAATCCAAAACAGACTGTTTGAAATTACAGATGAGGCACCAGCCACATTGCATTTCGCTGTTATGAGTAATGTCATCGGAAACGGCCTTGAGATTCAGATTAAGGATTTTCTAAAAGAGCATCCAAGCACAGGACTGATGGTCATTGATACTCTGCAAAAGGTTCGCAAAACCGTTTCCTCAAATGTAAATCCTTATGCAGCAGACTACGATGACATCACTGCACTTAAGCAGATTGCCGACCGGCACAAGCTTGCCATCGTGCTGGTTCACCATCTGCGGAAAAGCATTGACAATGATCCGTTGAATATGATTTCCGGCATCACAGGAATTGCAGGTGGAGCAGACACAAATTTTGTTCTTCAAAAGGACAAGCGAACTGAAACTACTGCAACTCTCATTTGCACAGGTAGGGATATTGAAGATCGGGAATTATTTTTGGAGTTTGATAAAGGAAGTTTTGTGTGGAATTTACTTTCCCCAGCGGAGGTGACCGAACAAGCGGTGGATGAGATTATTTTTCTTCTCTGTGATTTCATTAAATCCGCTTCTGCTTTTACTGGAACCGCTACGGAGCTTGCGGAGCAGCTAAAAATGTTCTGTGGAGCGGAATATCTACCTGCAGTACTAAAAAAGAAAATCATCAAACACATGGACTTTCTAAATCAAAACCACATCATCTATTGTGAAAACCGCACCTTTGAAAGGCGGGAATTTACTCTCTGTTATGACGGTAATGACAGCATGACGGCAGAAACCAGCCACCAAAACTTGCCGTCTTTGCCGTCAGCACTGTCAGGGATGGATAATTCGCCCTCCATTGCCCCCTGTTCGCCCCTGTGTGAGCCTTTGGAGGGCAGGTGGGATAAGTACACCAGTAGCAATAAAATGCGAAATGTGGCGAGCGGTTGCCCAAGTTCAAAAAACATTGATTTTTAGATGGAATTTCAGGGGTGGAAGCTACGGAAGCTCTCCCTTTGGGAGAGGCAAGCAAAGCGTCCGGCTATACGCCGGTCGCATTAGGCGGGGCGCTGCCCCACACCCCGAGCCACGGAAAGGAGCGTTAAATGAAAAAACAAAAGGATAAAACCTATGCATTCAGGGTAAGTTCGGCTGACCTGAAAAAGATAAAATCTCAAGCTAAACGAGCAAAGTTGACCGTAACAGACTATCTCACTGCCTGTGCCTTAAATAAAGAAATCACCATAATCGATGGGCTGGACAGCGTACTCTCTGAACTTAAGTCACAAGGCAGAAACCTCAATCAGCTGACCATTCTCTCCCACCAAGGGAGAAGTTATCCCAGCCAGATTGAAAAACTCACCGATGCCTACGGAAATATTTGCGCTGAGCTCAAAAAAGTACTGGAGGTGGTCTGATGGCGACTTTCACAAGGATTAAAGTGAAAAAGCAATCCTGTGGACGGATGCTGGGCGCACTTTCTTATGTGCTTCAAGGCCATAAAGTTGGCTTCAATGGCGGTAGAGTGGAGAGCGGTGTCAACTGTCTGCCATACACCAGCTACCTTGAAATGATGACCACCAAGGAAAAATTCAAGAAAACCGGTGATGTTTGTTTCTATCATTTCGTACAGTCTTTCTCAGAGAAAGAAGAAATCACACCATGGCAAGCCAATGATGTGGCAAGAGAACTTGCCGAAAAGCTGTTCCCCAATTACGAGTGTGTAGTGGCCACCCACAATGATACAGACAATCTCCACTCCCACATTATCGTCAATTCGGTCAGCTTTAAGGATGGCAAGAAACTGCATCTATCGCCTACCTCCATCCAAGAAATGAGGCAGGTCAATGATGAAATCTGCATGGCACACGGCTTATCTGTACTGGAACCCTATGATGGCAGAAAGAAAAAACGCAGGCTGACACCCAGCGAATACCGTGCCGCAGAGCGTGGAGAGAGCTGGAAGTTTGCTCTCATCAAGGCCATTGAAGAAGCCCTGCTCTACTCAACAGACAAGGACAGCTTTATTCAGAACATGGAATACGAAGGCTATTCTGTCCGCTGGGATCATCACAAATACATCCTGTTTACCACTCCTGAGGGTAAAAGCTGCCGTGACCGCAGCCTCCACGACGAAACCTATCTCAAAGATAATCTTGAAAGACTGTTCGCTTACCGTGCCGAGCATGGTTTCACCCCACTGACACCGGAGCCGCCAGAAGGCTGGCTTGGTCAAATAGAGCAGACAGGCTGTTTGGCAAGCGACATCATATCATTGGGCAAGAATCTGGAGAGCACAGCAAATGTTCCGCCGGCCATTCCACCACAGACTTGGACGGATAGCAAGCAGCGCCAGCGGGAAGCACTGAAAAAACTGGCACAGGGGCATAAGCTTCAAAGTGAGCAGGAGCAGGAATTTACACATTCATTGTAACGAGGGAGGAAATATCATGGACAAAAACACAGGATTTTATATGGAAACGGAACCGAGGGTTCTGGTTCAAGATAATATGATCATCACAGTTTTTCGAGATAGGGGGGTCTATAAAAATGAAAATGGATACCATACCGAGCGGCAAATGACAGTGGATGGTAAAAGCTTTTATGTGAAATCTTTCTTTCCATCAATCTCAACGGCAACTCCAACAGACCAGCTGATTAAGTTGATTGATAACGATTTCAAAAACAAATAGCCTTATGATTTCAATAGACTTGTGCAAACTGTTTCGGTATGATGATACTACCGTATTCGGTTTGCCAGAAAGGAGCTTACAGATGAAACAGGCAAACGAAAAACATACGCTTTTATATGCAAGATTAAGTCAGGATGATGGCAGTCAAGGGGACTCCAACAGTATTCAAAACCAGAGGATGATGCTTGAAAAGTACGCCAAAGACAACGGATTCGAGAATCTCAAATTCCTATATGATGATGGAGCTACCGGCACGAATTTCAACCGTCCAGCATTCCAAGAGGTAATGGCACTGATAGAAAGTGGCGAGGTTGCAACGCTAATCGTAAAGGATATGAGCCGATTAGGCCGAGAATATTTAGAGGTTGGCAGACTGACGGAGATTGTATTCCCAAGCTATGGCGTGCGGTTTATCGCCATGAATGATGGTGTGGACAGCTTGTATGGTGACAATGAATTTACCCCGTTCAAAAACATCATCAACGAATGGTATGCAAAAGACTGTAGCAAAAAAGGAAAAGCCTCGGCAAGAATCAAGGCAGAAAGTGGTGCAAGGGTAGCCTCAAGGCCGCCATTTGGGTATCAGAAAGACCCTGCTGATCCCAAACGTAAAATCATTCCCGATGAAGAAACCGCACCGATTATACAGCATATTTTCTCTCTGTGCATGAGTGGAAAAGGCCCCAGTCAGATTGCAAAGCAGCTAAAAGAAGAACGGATCCCAATCCCTGCCTACTTCTATTACAAGAAAAATGGCGTTGAAATCACCGGCTTTAATCCTGCTGAGCCGTACAACTGGCAGCAGACGACCATAGCCAAAATCCTTGAAAACGAGGTTTATCTCGGTCATACGATTAATCTCAAGTACACCACCCTGTCCTTCAAAAACAAGAAACGCATCGAGCGCCCCGAAAATGAACAGGTGCGAATCGAGAACACCCATCAGCCCTTAATTGACAAAACCACTTGGGATATCGTGCAGGCCATCCGCAAGCACAAACGGCGCAGAGCCAATATGGCAGAGCAAAATATTTTCTCTGGTCTTATCTACTGCAAGGACTGTGGCGGCACCATGGTGCTACATCGAGCGCATACCATGGATGCGGTAAAAAACAATTTCATGTGCTCCACTTACAAGAAGAAGGGTAAGGAAAACTGTTCGGCACATTACATCCGAGAAACGCAGCTGACCGAGATTATTCTGGATGATCTCCGCAGGGTGACACACTATGCAAGGCAGAATGAATTTCTGTTCGCCAAGCACATTACCCAGAAGAACAGTGCTGAAATCCGCAGAGAAATTGCTCAAACCGAGCGAGAGTTGGAAAATCTCAAACGCAGGGATGCTGAGTTGACCGCTTTGTTCAAAAGGCTGTATGAGGACAATGTGCTGGGGAAGATTCCGAATGAGGTGTTCCGAAAGCTCAGTGATGACTACCTGACCGAGCAAAAAGAAATCCAGACCACAATCCCGAAAAAGGAAAACGATCTGGAACGGTTAAAAGCTTCGGTCAGCAATGCGAGTGCCTTTATTGACAAGGCGAAGCAGTATATAGAAATCAATGAACTCACTGCTGAAATCTTACATCTATTTATTGAGCGAGTAGAAGTCGGTGAACGCACAGAAAAATGGTCACGCACCGCTATGCAGGAAATCAATATCTACTATCGAGATATTGGACTTCTGGATAATGTGATTGAACCGCAAACAGAAGAACAAGTTGAACCTCAAGCAGCAATAGAAGTAGCATAAACGGTAAACGACAGACAGCGAATAATCCACTGTCTGCCGATACATACCACCCACTTCACCACGGTTTAGAAGATGTCCCTATGAAACCGTGGAGAACGGGGACAGTTCTTTTCGTTCTCAAGAACGAAAAGAACCGTCCCTTAAACTCTTTCTCTATTTTACAAATTTGTATCCTCTATTAATATTTATTATATCTCTCAATATTGAAGCTGCTGCCGGAGTAACGCCTGAGGCACCGCCGATAATTGTCAGTTCTCCTAAAGTATCAGATATGTATCGAACCGCCTTATTCTTACCTTCAACTCCATATAATGAATTTGATGGGTCTAACAATTGTAATTTAACGGTCATTTCTAATTCATTATTAACAATTTCTGTTTTACCTATTAGCTTATATTTTTTATTCAAAGAATTTGCTCTTTTTATATCATCAGGTGTTACATTTGTAATACCTTCGATTGATATATCCTTCATTGTTTTTTCTGTATTCATTAATACATTTGTTAATATCAGCAATTTTGAAGCTGTGTCAAAACCCTCAACATCAAGACTCGGATTTGTTTCTGCTATACCCAACCTTTGAGCTTCTTTCAAGGCATCAGCATAATCGCAGCCGGTATCCTCCATCTCTTTTAAAATAAAGTTCGTAGTTCCATTTAATACTCCTTCAATAGAAGTAATATCAGCTCCGGCTAAATCCATAAGCCCTCCGTTAATTGCAGGTAATGCACCTCCGGTTGTACAACCTATACCTAATTGTACATTGTGAGCTTTAGCCAAATTATATAACTTCTTATAAGCTATTAGTATTGGTCCTTTATTTGATGTTACTACATTGATATTATTTTCAAGGCACCTTCTGATATGAGTAATTCCCGGTTCGCCGGTCTCTTTATTCGTAGGTGTCATTTCAACCATTATATCTATGTCTTTATTATTAAGCATAAGCTCAAAATTGATATCTTCTGCTTTTCCTCCGTCACAATATTTGGTTATGTCTTTTTCATTTGAAAGAAAGTCAATAAATCTTTGCAGCTCTATACCATGATTATTATAAACTCCCCCGGTTCTGCCTATAATGTAATTAATCTGAATATAAATTCCTTCATTCTCCAATTCGTTTTTCTTGTCATAAACAAGTTTTAAAAACGCTTTACCTACTCCGCCAAATCCTACAATTCCAATATTCATTATCTCTCTCCTAATAAACCGTAAACAGGGACGGTTCTTTTCGTTCTCAAGCGGGCACCATAGGTCTTCCCAACAAGAACGAAAAGAACCGTCCCTAAAATTTTCCTAAAATTCTCTAATTTTTTTAATTACGTGGTTTTAAATATTCCATCGGATTTTTTCTGACGCCGTTAACCCTCACTTCATAGTGAAGGTGGTTTCCTGTAGATTCTCCCGTAGAGCCAATTTTTGCTATGGCTTCGCCTTTTGACACAGGTTGTCCCTCTCCGGCCAACAATCTTGAGCAGTGTGCGTACAATGTTGCAATTCCTCCCCCATGGTCAACAATTATGTAATTACCGTACGACCAGTGAAATCCTGCAAATATTACAACTCCGTCATTTGATGAGAGGATATTCGTGCCATTAGGTGCTTCAATATCTGTACCACCGTGATTATGCCATACACCTGTAATGGGATGAATTCTTCCGCCATATGGAGATGTAATCTTGTAATGTCCGGGGAGAGGCCACATCAATTCGCCTCCTGCATATTCAACGGCGCGTTGTGCTGCTATTATATCTTTTTCTATTTGCTTAGACTGAGCTTCCATGGCAGCTTCCTGCCTTTGAATTTCTTCGATATTATTTTGCAAGCTTACCATGTAGTTCTCTTTTGAGCGAGAAGCTATTAACACCTCATCTTGCTTAGCATTCAAATCATTTATTACAGCAGTCAGTTCATGTCTTCTTATTTCTTGTGCAGCTTTTAATTCTTCAACTTCTGTTTTTTGTTCATTAATGGTCTTTAATAATTCTACATCACTTTTAACAATTAATTGAATCATATCCATTCTTGTTAATGCATCAATAAGATTTTCGGCATTAAGAATTATTTCCAGGTAACCGCCTGTTCCGTTCATATACATTGCTCTTAAGCGTTCTTCCAGCAGTTCGTTATTCTTATCTATTTCATCAGTCAGCTCAATAATTTTTTGTTCCGATTCAGCTATACGCATATTGAGCTCTTGTTTTTGAA
Organism: Clostridiales bacterium; assembly: GCA_003487955.1. Taxonomy (GTDB): domain Bacteria; phylum Bacillota; class Clostridia; order Tissierellales; family Sedimentibacteraceae; genus Sedimentibacter. Next base: position 18,198 of record DNNJ01000079.1, read on the forward strand.
CTTCTTGTTTTTCAGTTTCTAATGTTAATGCTCTAAGCTCGCTGTCAAGAATTTTAATTTCAGATTCAATGCTTTTCTTTTCGCCTTTAAGAGCATCCGCTTTTTTACGGATTTCCTTGATTTGATTTTCTATTTGCTGCTGTTTGTACCTTAAATCAGCAATACTTCCTCCTGCACTTGTCGGGAAAATACTTATTATTGTTACTATTAACAAAATAACAACGACACATTTTCTTAACATAACATACTCCTTAAATGCTTAAGAATTTTTTCAATGAAACCAAGCTGCCTAACATTCCTATGCCTATACCTATAGTCATAAATATTATTATAAGGTCGTCTATTACCATTTCAACGCCGACCAAATATCCTGACATTCCTGATATAAGTGCAACATAACGACCGGCGAGATAATCTATGATATAATTGTAACCAAGCATAATAAGCAAAATTGCCATTACAGAGCCAAAAACCCCTAACATTATACCTTCCAATATAAATGGTCCCCTGACATATCCGTTGGTAGCCCCAATATATTGCATAAGCTCAATTTCCCTTTGTCTGCTTAAGACGGTAATCTTAATTGTGTTTGAAATAATAAATACACTTATCAATAAAAGTACTATTATTATGCCTGCTCCGAATTTCCTTACAAAATCAGACAATTTAATAAGGGTGTTTACCGCATCCTGATAGTATCTTACTCTATCAACGCCTTCAAATGTTTCAAGCTTTGCAATCACTTCATCTGACTTGCTTACGTCAGAAAGCTGTACAATGTATGTGTTAGGAAAAGGGTTGTTTCTTAAGTCTTGCAGATAGACGGCATCTTCGCCCCAATCTTCCTTAACCCTTTCAAGAGCATAGTCCTTGGTTTGATATGCAACCCCCATAACCCCGTCAATTTCTCTGAAGGCTTTACCCATATCCTTTATTTGCTCTTCTTCCGTGCCTTCCACTATATAGACTGCAATTTGGTCAAAAGTTTCTTTGGCAACCAACGCCATATTATTGACATTTAAAACTAATATTAAAACAAATCCAAGTATTATCAGTACTGCAGAGACTGAGCCGATTGAAGCAAAACCCATCATGCGATTTCGCCACATACTTTTAAATGCCTGCCTGAATATATAGCTAATCTTCTTCGGATTCATAGCTGTATCCCCCTGCCTTTACGTCTCTGATAATAATGCCTTTCTTAAGCTCAACTACTCTTCTATGATAATGATTAACTATTTCTCTGTCGTGTGTTGCCATAATTACCGTAGTCCCTCGTCTGTTTACTTCCGCCAGTATTTTCATTATTTCTTTGGATGTTTCTACGTCCAAATTACCTGTAGGCTCGTCCGCAATTACGGTTTCAGGTTTGTTTATAACAGCTCTTGCAATAGCAACACGCTGCTGCTCTCCACCTGATAATTCATCGGGATAATATTTAGCCTTGTCGCTTAATCCCACCATGCTCAAAACCAAGGGAACTTCTCTTCTTATGCTTTTTGCCTGACAACAAATCATTTCCATTGCAAACGCAATATTTTCATATACCGTCATCTTTGGAAGAAGCCTGTAATCCTGGAAAATGAAGCCGATATGTCTCCTGTATTCCGACACGCTTCTTTTTCTGATTTTATTGATATCCTGATTATTATATGTAATAATTCCTTCAGTAGGACTGATTTCTCTAAGCAATAACTTTATTAATGTGCTTTTACCCGCTCCGCTTTTTCCTACAATGAATATAAACTCACCCTTATCGATTTTTAAATTGATATTTTTTACAGCGGTAAAAGTCTTTTTATATATTTTTGTAACATTATTAAACTCAATCACTGTTTCACCTCATAGCGTATAATATTAATATAACACAAAATGACAAAATTTCAACCATTATTATAATATTTTACAATATTTTTAAAGAAAATGAAATGTTTATTTTTTACACATATATAAATATATGTCATCGTGTATCCCCATTCCTTTAACAAACGGGGTTAGGGCATGCGGGGTTAGGACATACAAAAAAAAAGGCGGTCCTTTTGAAGTTTTCAAAAAATCTCAAAAAATGACAGTCTTTGACATAACAGAAATTCATCTATATCAGCATTCCCTTAACCTATATAAAACATTGCAACAAAATAAAATCTTTTTATTATTTTGTATTACTAATAATACTGCATTTATGAACATTAAATGAATTCATTATGTTTCATAGTATTATTCTATCAATCATATCAGATAATTATATCATTGCCTCTTATTTTCAATACTCTTTCTTTAGCATCAGATAAAAATAATTCGTTTTCCTTTATTGGGATTATATCCTTTATTTTTTCCCCGGTTAAATTTTGTGCATCGATATCAATTAATCTACTAGCATTGCTGTTGTTATCTTTTATTATGCCATATTGATCATATGTAATTATTCCTTCATTTAAATTTTCAAACAAAGTATCTATTTGATTTTCCATTATAAAATTCTCAGTTACTATGTTACTAATAGTATAATTGCTGGGAATCGTTTTACTGTTATAGTATATATCACCTTACAAAAAAAAGACTGTCCTTTTGAGATTTGGATGAAATCTCAAAAAGTGACAGTCTATTACTCTTTGCTACAAGATATGCTAATTTTTGTATTCCCTTTCTAAAACAACCTTCTGCGGCAATTCTTCCAATTCAGTTTTAACGACGGCAAAAGGATATGTAAGAACTTGTGCTGTTACATCTCCCGGCTTTGGATCTTTGTATTCTGCATAGACAGTAAGCACTCTTTCCCCATCTACATCGCTTAAGGTAATCTTATCTATTCTAACTTCGTATCCTGCTGTATTCTTTTCTCCTCTTGTAACAACAACAAAAATTTCGTCATTTATTCTGCACACCAAAGCTTTCTCTTTCATCCTGTAATTTGGAAGCACCTCAGTGATTTGTCTTGGTATGTCTTCCGGCTTAATACTATCAAAACTCACGTTTTGTACACCCTTTCCTCTAAAGTATCTGAAAAAAAACAAAAGTGCAGCAATAAATACTATAATCGCAACTATCGAAATTATTCTTTTCATGAACATCCCCCCATATATATACTCTTTATATTTTATTCTGTCTGTACATTTTTATGCTTAATATAAAAGGTTTGTTTCATAAAATGTACAATAAAGTAATTGACATTAGTGCTTGTCTTTAAGTATAATTTATATATGAAGGGAGTTGAAAATATGACATGCAACTGTAGTGAATTTCAAAGCTCAACAGCTGAGCTGCAATTATTGAACAAAAGCATATTGGATATTGTAACAAAACTTGATGAACAAACATCCATGCTTAACAGGGCCATTTTCAAGTCTGCTACACATTGCGGCTGCATTGAAATACATGCAACAAAGCAAATATATTCACCTCATAAATCTTTGGAAGAAAATCAAAAAGAGTTGGAAACTCACATTGAAGGTGAATTATGTCCTAAATGTCAAGATAAAATTGTGGAGGAAATGGGCGAACTGCTATTCTATTTGGCATCAATGTGCGAAGCCTTAAATCTAAACTTAGCAGATGTAATGGCAAAAAAATATGAGCACCTTAAAACCTTGGGTTTATATAATCTCTTATAATAACAAATTAAGCTTGAATTAATCATAAATAAAATGAGATCCTATGCAATGCACTTGAATCTCATTTTTTGTTTTTTACCTCTAAGGAAAACTACATACTATCAATGTTCAATAGTTAAGGAGTTGCTGCTTGCACATTTTAATTATGCATGAGTGAAACAGTAACTTCCATTTATCTTTTGAAAATTAATTTAATCACTTTTTTTCTTAATTTAATAAACTTATCCTTCCATTTTTTCTAATTTTTTGGTATAATATATATGGACCGAGTTTCTCAAAGAAACCATTGGGTATTAATATTAATTAATGCCTCCCGTGTTTGGAAAGGTACCGTGTTTGCACGTGCCTTTTTCAGTTTATAATGCAAGGTGCGTAAAGCACCTTGTTTTTAATTTTAAAGAAAGGGGAAAGAAAATGAAGACAGCTTACAACGGTAAAATTTTAAGGGTAAATCTCACCACAGGTGAGATAATTCAGGAAGAACTCGACATTGACTTGGCAAAAAAATTTATTGGAGGGCGCGGATTAGGAACAAAAATTTTGTTGGATGAAGGCGTTGCAACCGTTGACCCGTTATCGGAGAATAACAAACTTATTTTTATCAGCGGTCCTATGACAGGAACAAATGTCCCTACAGGAGGACGCTACATGGTAGTTACTAAATCACCGCTTAACGGGATGATTGCATCATCCAATTCCGGTGGTGTATGGGGTGCAAAATTGAAATATGCCGGCTGGGATGCAATTATTGTGGAAGGAAGAGCAGAAGAACCTGTATATATCAATATTGAAGATGAAAAAGCAGAGATTTTGCCTGCAAACGAATACTGGGGGAAAACAACGGAAAATTTAGTTGAAGAAATGCATAAGTTGTACCCGAAAGCTTCTATATTGAATATTGGACCCGCCGGAGAAAAGTTATCGCTGATTGCTGCCGTTATAAACGATAAAGATAGAGCAGCAGGTCGAAGCGGAGTCGGAGCAGTAATGGGGTCGAAAAACTTAAAAGCCATTTCAGTTACCGCTTCACGTTCTGTCATCGAACCTTTTGATTCGGATAAGTTGCGGCAGTCTACATCAGATTGTCAAAAAAGAATTAGCGAAAATGGTGTTACAAGCGGAGGGCTTCCTGCTTATGGAACATCCGTATTGGTGAATATTGTAAATAATATTGGTGCTTTCCCTACCCGTAACTGGCAGGAAGCGTATTTTGAAACAGCTGATAAAATCTCAGGCGAAACATTGAAGGAAAATCATTTAGTAAAGCAAAGTTTTTGTCACAGATGTCCAATAGGCTGCGGACGGGTAATCGATTTTAACGGTAAAATTATAGGCGGACCTGAATATGAACCTATTTGGGCTTACGGTGCAAACTGCGGTGTAGATGATCTGCCTGCTATAAATGAAGCAAACTACATGTGTAATGAATACGGATTGGATGCTATTTCTACTCCTTGTACCATAGCTGCGGCAATGGAATTGTATCAAAAAGGAAATATTACCGATGAAGATTGCGATGGAGTTCCTTTAAATTGGGGCAGCGGCAAAGCTATAGTGGAATGGACGAAAAGAATGGGTCAAGGCTATAATAAATTGGCTAAGTTAATGGCCAAGGGTTCATATCGTCTTTGCGAACATTATGGTGTGCCGGAATATTCTATGAGTGTTAAAAAACAAGAAATGCCTGCTTATGATGCAAGAGGAATTCAAGGAATTGGCATTAATTATGCAACCAGTAACAGAGGCGGCTGTCATGTAAGAGGATATATGATTTCTCCTGAAGTGTTGGGATTACCGCAAGCATTGGATCGTTTGAGCACAGAGGGAAAAGCAACGTGGACTAAAATTTTCCAGGATTTAACTGCATGTATTGATTCAATGGGAATGTGCTTATTTACTTCTTTTGCTTTAGGAGCTCCGGAATATGCTGCTTTGCTTAATGCTGCAATTGGCACTGATTATACAGCTGAAAATTTATTGGAAGTTGGCGAACGTATTTACAATATTGAAAGAATATTCAATAAATTAGCGGGAATGAAGCCGGAAGATGACCGCTTGCCAAGACGTTTAACAGAAGAACCTATTCCCGAAGGTCCGTCAAAAGGCGAATTAAGTAAGATTTCTATTACATTGCCGGATTATTACAGTGCTCGTGGTTGGGTTGATGCATTCCCCACAAATGAAACTTTAATCAGATTGGGATTGGAAGAAGAAATGCTTAAAGAAGAAGCACCGGTGGAATAGATGATTGAAATACGTTTATTTGCAACCCTCCGTGATGGCAGAGACAAAATAATTAAGCTTGACTCAACCTCTTTTACGGTTGCCGGTGACGTTCTTAAACATTTGTCAATATGTCCTGAAGACGTTGCTATATATTTAATAAACGGCAAACATTCTAATCAAGATGCACCGATTAAAGATGGCGATATTATCGCCATCTTTCCTCCAATAGGAGGAGGTTGAGCTTTTTTCCCAATTTGGAATATAAAATAAAAAAATTTTTTGGACAGACGTAACACTTTGTACAATTTTGAATATAGTAATAATGAGCTTGACTCAAAATATAAAACGAATAAGGTGTTATGATGAGTTTTTGTAGAAATAGATGTAGACAAAGAGACAGAGACGAAGTTGCGGGAATTCAGAGAATTGCGCTGAGAGGTCCCGGGTGTATTGACGGAACAGGACGCTGCCAAGGTGTTTTAGGAACCGGCGGAAGACGTAGGTGTGAAGATGTATTAGGAACTGCTGAAGAATCCTGTGAAGAGGTCTTTGGTGACAGTGGCAGAAGGTG
>DNNJ01000322.1 GCA_003487955.1 Clostridiales bacterium
AAAATCAACTGGAAGCAGAAACTCACATCGCGTAAATTCTGGGCGGCTGTCGTATCGTTTGTGGCGCTGCTGGTAGTTGCACTCGGCGGCACCGAGGCACAGGCTACGCAGATTACTGCGCTGATTATGGCGGGCGCTACAGTTATTGCTTACATAATCGGCGAGGGGCTCGTAGACGCGGCTGGAGCAGCCAGTACTACAACGGGCGCAGCACAGGCAACGGCGGCTAAGACTGACATGGTGACGCCAAGCACGGGCATAGACGCGCAGACGGCGCAGGCAAAAGTTGCTGATTAAAAAAGTGACTATTTTGCATGACTTTGGGGCACTCGGTTGATTCCGGGTGCCCCTTATTTTTGTCATGCAAAAACTCCTTACTGCGCCTGTGGACAATTGCTTTTGACTGACTATAACACATAATGTATCTTGATATGATTTTCAATACATGATAGAATAACTAATCAGGTGAGTTTTATGGCAATTTTAAGAAGCAAGACACTGTTTTTTACTACTTCGCCCCGTACGCCAATGAAAATGATTCCTGAAATAAAATTGTTAACAGAAAATTTTACAGGGAATAAATGGAATAAAGAAAACCAGATTCATTATACAAAATTGTTATCTCAAAATCCATATTTTAAAGGCCAAGGTTCTAAAAAGGATATGGCTTTTAGTGCAAGAGACCGTATTAATCGTGCACCAAAAGCACTTGGCTTTGTGGATTTAAAACCAACTATAAAATTGACCAAAGCAGGTAAAGCATTTATTAATGGTAAACGCAGTGAAGAAGCGCTCCTACGTCAGTTGCTTAAATTTCAGTTACCATCGCCTTATCACAAGGAAGCAGCTAGTGAGCATGGAGTATTTTGGGTGAGGCCATATTTGGAAATTTTGCGGCTAATTTACGAGCTTAAGGAAATTACTTTTGATGAATTAATGCTATTCGGAATGCAGTTAACTGATTATAGAAAATTTGATGAAATAGTTAATAAAATTAATGATTTTAGAGAAGGTAAAAAAGAATATCAAGGTGGTTATAAACAATATTTTGGTGTTGTGCTTGACAGCGAGCTTTTAAAGATATTTAATGAGGAAATATTAAATGGTAAAACTTCAACAAGAGAATCAACAGACACATCAATTGTGAAGTTTAAAAAAACAAAGCGCAGCAATCTTAGAGACTATACTGACGCATGTTTTAGGTATTTAAGAGCAACAAATTTAGTATCAATTTCGCATCGCGGTCATTCAATTTCAATTATGTCAGACAAAGTAAATGATGTGAAATTCATTCTCAATACGGTTAAGAGAGAACCTGTTTTTGTTAATGATGAAATAAAGTATAAGGATTATTTATGTAATGATGATTCTCCAGAACTATATACTGATAATATAGACCACCTTACAGAATATATACTTAAGCATAGTCCCAAAACTTATAGCCAACTTGTAGGGAAAAATGTAGAAGAACTTAAAGACATTCGTGATAATGTTATTGATGAAAATCGTAAGAGTATCATTTCTAAGCAGGTTAAAAAACTTAAATCATATAGTTTATATTCTGAAGTTATTGATACTTATAATGAAATAATTTCTGATCAATTATATGATGTACCATTAATGCTTGAGTGGAATACTTGGCGGGCTATGACAATGCTTGATGGTGGGCATATCACAGGTAACTTCAAAATTGATGATGCAGGGCAACCTTTATCTACGGCACCTGGCAACATGCCAGATATTGTTTGTGACTATGGAAATTTTGGACTAACAGTTGAAGTAACAATGCAAAGAGGTCAACGCCAATACGAATCAGAAGGCGAACCTGTAGCTAGGCATTTAGCAAAATTTAAAAAAGAAACTAATAAGGAAGCGTTCTGCCTTTTTATTGCACCACAAATAAATAATGCAAGCATAGCTTTTTTTTATACACTTTCAAAAACGAATATTTATTTTTATGGTGGTACATCAATTATTGTACCATTGGAACTCGAGATATTTATGAAAATGGTAGAAAATTCATATACAGCTAGTTTTATTCCTACTCCTAGTCATATAAGACAATTGTTCGATTTTGCAAAAGCATATGCAACTAATTCAGAAAATGAAATGCAATGGTATTTAGCTATACAAGAAAAAGCAGAACAATGGTTAATAGCATAAACATATTTGTACTAATATGAAGACTAATAGGGAGGGCAAACTATGAATCCAATGTTGAAATATAGGGGGGGAAAATCAAGAGAAATCGCAAGATTTGAACAATATATTCCTCATAATTTTGACACATATATTGAGCCATTTTTAGGTGGGGGCGCCGTTTACTTTCATCTTGAACCTGACCATGCTATCATCAATGACATTAATGAAAAATTAGTTTCATTTTATCTCGGCGTGAGAAATAATTATCCTAGGATGAGAGTACAGTTAGATTTTATCCAAAAAATATATGAAAAGAATCAAAAGCAATATCGCGAACAAAAAGAGAAAGCTCCCCAAAAAAGGATAGAAAATAAAAATGAAAAACTGTATTATGATATACGCAATATGTATAATAAAAAAATTAAATCAAAATATATGGAAGGTGTTTTATACTATTTTATAAACAAGACGGCTTATTCTGGAATGATTAGATACAATTCGAATGGTGAATATAATGTACCATTTGGCCGTTACCCGAATTTTAATACTAAAATCATTACTCGTGAACATTCTGAATTACTTCAACAAGCTGATATATTTCAATTAGATTATGCAAATATATTTGCAATGGCAC
>DNNJ01000324.1 GCA_003487955.1 Clostridiales bacterium
AATTTAGTTTTTTCCATCAAATCATTATCTTCTATGATAATTTCATGTGTTGAAACACCCTCTTCCGTAAATGCATTTTTGCCATGCATAACCGTAATGATAATTGCCACCATAGTCCAGAATACTCCGAATGGACCTGCCGTTGGTATTACAACAAATAAACCTATTAAACAAAATACAATTCCAACAAAAAATCCGGCAGTTGATTGACCCTTGCTTGGTTTAACTCTAATTTTCTTGCCCATAAACGCTCCTCCAATTAATATCTATATTAATTATATCAACAATCATTTGCAATTACAATTAATTCTGCATTGCAAAATTGCGCATTTCTCTTCACATCCGTACTTTGTTCCGTAAGCAATTATTGTATTCATATTACCTCCAAATTAATTATTAATTTCTACAAATATCTGCCCAGCCAGTTAATGCTTTCTTCCATCATATTTGTGGTAACTACATGATTTAATTTGGGATATTCGATTAGCTTAATTCTTTCTTTATTACCATACATGGGACTTAATTCATTATAAAAAATTCTTTGGCTTTCAATGGGCACCGAAGTGTCGCTGTCACCGTGCAGCAGCAATATGGGTCTGTCCTTTAAGAGGTTTAAATGATTCATCGGGTCCAATCCTTTTACCTTCTTTTCAACCCTTTCAAGGTTTTCTGTAATTGTAACTTCTGCATTCTTATTGAAATTCTCCCATCCGCAGCAGCCGTTAAACACAATAAGAGCTTTTGAATCCTTGTTGTGTGTAAAAATTCCACCGGAAGTAAAGCCGCCCATAGAATTCCCCATAACCGCAATTCTTTTGGGGTCTGCAGAATACTTTGATATTAGCTCACGTTCTATAATGCTGTATTCTTCAATATTTTTAAACACTACATCCCAAAAATATTCTATCAATGCTTCCCGGCCGTAATCAGACAACGGGTTCCTTTCACCATGATAAATGGCATCGGGGATAACCACCTGATACCCCGCAGAGGATAATATAAATCCCCTTATGCGCTGCTTTTCTTTATTTGAGCTCCAACCATGGTAGAATACCACTGTAGGTATTGGTTCCTTTAAATCTCTTGGTCTAAAAATAATTGCCGGGATTTCCTGCAGCTTTATTTTTTCCTCTATTATGTAATTTGATTTAATAAAATCAGCCATAAAATTCTCCTTTATTGCGAAAACATTTACCTTATTATACCACTTCATGTCCGTGTGTCTGACCGTGATCATGTTCTTCACCTTCTGCCATTTTAAAGAATGTAACATATGCATTAACATATTCCCTTGCAGCTTTCACATCATTAATATCAAAATCTTTAAGCGCTATTGCCCTGTCAAATTTCTCTTTTAGAACATGGTACTCTTCTTCTGTTACTAAACCTTTAAGCGGTGACATATCTCCCTTATCAATACTCTCATCAGCTGCTGCAACAACCGGTTCCAATACGGTCCCGTAAGGTTTTAAGCCTTCATAAGATGCGCCTTCTCCTGCACGGTGAATTCTAACAAAGTTTTCTAAAAACCAACGGTCTGCAACTTCTTTGGCATACTGCCCAAATTTACGAGCTTTTAGAGCCAACTCATAAATTTCTTTAAGTTCTTCTTCATATTCTTCAAAAATCCATTTATATGCATAGTTGATATTTCCGGTTTCGAGTGCTTTCTTGCCGTCCTTTACTGCAGGACCATCCATCGTATCACAATGTGCATATGCCCTTCTGGAAAATAATAATAATAAACCTGTTGCTACTGCAATTCCGAATAAAATTTGCATCATCATTTTTCGTTCTCCTTTATTTTTTATTTTTAATCTTAAGATAATTATACCCAATTTGAGGTTATTAATCTTTGATTTCTATCAAATTTTAAAAATACTATTTATTAAATAATTTTAGATTAAATAACCATCCGTTCAGTTAAAGCATCCGGGGCGAGAGTCAAAGCATATTCTTCCAAAATATCCAAGGTTTTAAAAATTACCCTTGCATCCATACCGTCAACTCCAAAGACAAAATAGACTGTCCGTCTTGTTTCGGGTGAAATACAGGTTCTGTTATCTGCACCGGCAATCATACTAAGGATAATACCTTGATTATCCTTTCCGCTTACATCTCCGGGATAAATATGTACATCACGCCCACCCATACCGTTAAACGGAACCTTTTCTGTTCCTCTGAAAAGTATCAACGGTCCATCGATTTTATCTGCATCATGTGAACCAAGAAGTATATAAGTCTTAAGTTCTGTTAGAAATGCTACCTGATTAATCAGATTTATATCCGGGAAAGAGCGGTTTTTAAGCAAAATAGATTCTGCTTGCATCATTACTGTATACGTTTTCTTAAATTTCTTAAAATATTTATAATATGGGTTTTCTCCAAATACTTCTTTTCTGTCATAATTTGCTGCACGAGACATTATTCCGGCAAGTTCACTACTTTTCAATCTCATAAAACTTTGCATATCCCATTTTTTGTTTTCTGGATAATCAACTGACAATAAACCAAATGGTATATTAGTTCCTACAAACGATATATCTTTTGAAACTTTTATCATATAGTTAATCCCCTTTTCTATAGTGTTTTCAAAGGAAAAGTCTTGCCTATATTTTATTTGCCGGCATTGATATCATTTAAATATCTGTATATAGTAGCTTCAGAGCTATAGAGCAGTTCTGCTACATACGATACGGCGCCTTTTAACATAAAGATTCCCTTTTCGTCCAAGACTTTAACGATTTCAAATTTCTCATCTTTAGTCAATCTATCTAATGGAATAGAACTATTCTTTAGAACCCTTCTAATGGCATTTTCTGAGACTTCCTCTATAGTAGTGCCAATACTGTCTGATTCATCGGAAAACTTGATATTCTCTAATACCTCAAAGTTATTTTTATGAATTAACTCATCAGGATGAATTAAGCTCATTAGTTTATCATTAATATTTCTATAACCTGAATCATCAAAATTTAAACATAAAAAACCAATTAGATTATCATTACCGTTCTTTATGTACAGAGCAGATGTCCGCAATATATTATTTTTTGAAACACTATTATAATTTGCTTTATAGTCTATATTGTTATATTCTTTATTGTATAAAACTTTTAAAGCGTTTTCAGTAAGAGGTGCTCCGACGCTTCTGCCGCTGACATGACCATTTGCAATAGCAATTACATTTTTTTCATCTCTTCTCAAATCATATAATACGACTTCCCAAGACGGACCCAATACTACTCCTAAGAATTCAACTAATTTTACATAATACAACATTATATCCTTATCCATGAAGCCTCCAATTATTAGTATTTTTTATCATTATACATTAACAATATCAAATTATCAATACAAAATATTTAAACAGCGATAAATATTTATTAGAATTATCAAACATTAATGATAATTTATTTGCATTGATGATAATAATTTATCATAAATGCGCCATAATATGGTTATTATTTAAGATTTCGTAATAATTTTTCTTTCATATTGACTATTATTTATTATTATGATAGATTGTAGTTAAGAGAATATTTCCACAATATAAAAGGAGGAATCAATATGGCTATTAAATATGTTGCAGAACCATTTAAAATCAAAATGGTAGAACCAGTAAAAATTTTATCTCGTGAAGAGAGAGAACAAAAGATTAAAAAAGCAAAATTTAATCCTTTTAATCTTAAGGCGGAAGACGTTTACATTGATTTACTGACAGATAGCGGAACAAATGCTATGAGCTCAAAACAATGGTCAGGAATAATGCTTGGAGATGAATCATATGCAGGAGCAAGAAGTTATTTCAATCTTGTGGACGCCGGAAAGGACATATTCGGATACGAAATCATTCAGCCGGTTCATCAAGGTCGTGCTGCAGAAAAAGTATTATTCCCACTTCTAGTATCTAAAGGGAAATACGCCATTGCTAACATGTTTTTTGACACAACAAGAGCACATGTAGAAATTGCCGGTGCAAGAGCAATTGACTGTGTTGTGGAAGAAGCGAAAGATTCCAATTTAAGAGCTCCATTTAAAGGTAATATGGATGTTGAAAAGTTAGAAAAGACTATTATTGAACTGGGAAGTAAAAATGTAGCATTAGTTGTAATGACTATAACCAACAACTCAGCCGGCGGGCAGCCGATATCAATTCAAAACATGAGAGATGTATCGGCAATATGTAAGAAATATGACATTCCATTAAATATTGATGCTGCTCGATTCTCTGAAAATGCATATTTTGTTAAACAAAGAGAAGAGGAATTCAAGGATTGGTCAATAAAAGATATAACAAAAGAAATGTTTAGCTTTGCTGATATGTTTACAATGAGTGCTAAGAAAGATGCCATTGTAAACATGGGCGGTATAATAGGAATCAGGGAAGATAATCAAGAATTGTATCAAAAAGTAAAAGCTAACATGATTTCATTTGAAGGATTTACAACATACGGCGGACTATCCGGCAGAGATTTAGAAGCATTGGCTATAGGCTTATATGAAGGTCAAGATGAAGAATACTTAAGGTATAGAATAGGTCAATTGGAATATTTAGCTGCAAAATTAGATGATGCAGGTATTGCATATCAATCACCGGTTGGCGGACATGGAGTATTCATAGATGCAAAGGCTATGTTCCCGCATATTCCTTATTATGAGTTTCCGGCTCACACTTTAGCAATTGAGCTATACAAAGAAGCAGGGATTAGGGCTTGTGATATTGGTTCATATCAACTGGGAAACGATCCAGACACAGGAAAACAGTTAGAAGCAGAATTTGAATTTACAAGACTGGCAATTCCTAGAAGAGTATATACTCAAGCTCATTTCGATGTAATGGCAGAGGCTCTCATAGCAATTAAGGAAAGAGCAGATAGTATTAAAGGATATAGGATTACTTGGGAACCTCCAATACTTCGTCATTTTCAAGCCAGCCTGGAACCTATAGAATAAAAAAACAACAGTATATTATTAGTTCTTGTGGGAAAACACCCACAAGACTAATAATAAACTCACTTGATGTTTCCAACTCAATTAATTAACCCAAATTATTTGCTTAAGGGTTGTAATTCATCTTAATATTTAAGGCTTTAAATACAATTTGCATGAATTAGTAGCTTTATAAAAAATATAAAAGAGGTGAAATTATGAGTAATGAAGAAAATCAAGTCGACGTTACAGTAAGAGACACATGGAGTACCCAAATGGGATTTATTTTAGCTTGTGTTGGTTCAGCAGTAGGCATGGGCAATATCTGGCTCTTTCCTACCAGGGTATCCCTTTATGGCGGCGGAACTTTCATATTGCCTTATATTTTCTTTGTAGTGGTAATTGGATATACCGGTGTATTCGGAGAAATGGGATTAGGTCGTGCTAATAAGAGAGGACCTATTGGATCTTTTGGAAATGCGATGAAATATAGGGGGAAAGACGAAAAAGTCGGGCGAGCTTTAGGTTTTATCCCTACTACAGCGAGTTTGTTATTAGCTATAGGTTATACTGTAGTTGTAGGTTGGATGTTGAAATATACTTTTGGAGCTTTTACAGGTGCTACACTTGCACCAAATAATATTGATGAGTTTGGAGCAGCATTTGGAGCAATGGCAGCTCCATATGGAAACACTGTATGGGTCTTAATTACTATGGCACTTTCTATATTTATAATGAATGCCGGCGTTTCAAAAGGTATTGAAAAATTGAATAAATTCATGATGCCTCTGTTCTATGTGTTATTCATAGCATTGGCTATATATATTTCTACTTTGCCCGGTGCTTCAGATGGTTATAGATATATATTTACTTTCGATCCGAAGGGGTTAACCGATCCAATAGTATGGATATTTGCATTAGGGCAAGCATTTTTCTCCTTATCAATCGGAGGCAGTGGAACGGTAATTTATGGTTCATATTTAAAAGATGATGAAGATGTATTATTTAGTGCTAAAATGGTCGCTATTTTTGATACATCAGCAGCTTTATTGGCAGCATTTGTCATAATACCGGCTATGGCTACTACCGGCAGCCAATTATCCCAAGGTGGTCCGGGCCTCTTATTCATACATCTTCCTAATCTGTTTAAAAATATGCCCGGAGGCACGCTTGTAAATATAGCATTCTTTTTAGCGTGTACATTTGCTGTCATGACATCTATAGTTAATCTTTATGAAACACCAATTGCAGCTTTACAAGATGAATTTAAATTCTCTAGAACAAAAGCTACAATTATAATAGGTGTCTTAGGAACAGTAGCTGCTTTAATAATTCAAGGCCTCGTAGGAGAATGGATGGACATTGTATCAATCTATATAAATCCTATAGGTGCAACTATAGCAGCAATTATGTTCTATTGGGTATTTGGAACTGAATATGCCAAAAATGAACTTCAAAAAGGTAGAGAAAAAGAAATTGGCGGATGGTTTAAGCCTATGACTAAGTATGTATTTGTAGGCGTAACAGTTGTTGTCTATGTAGCAGGTGTAGTTCTTGGAGGTATTGGTTAAAAATAAACAGAATATAAAAAAGTGCAATCTTCTGATTGTCAGATCTTTATTCAAAACTTGTATAAACCTCTAAACTGACGTAAAATAAAAATACTCAGTCAGGAGGTTTTTTCCATTAATTATGGTTTATTTCAACAATCATATTTCATCGAAATCAGTAAACTCATTCTCTTTGTTTGCATTGTATTTGGAATCATTGTAATAAACATTTAATTTCTTTAAATTTACAACCCATAAATAAATTATAAACGGTATAAACAAAATCATAAGCAGTTGAATGTTTGACATTAATATAAAATCGAAAACTCCGTGCATTATTGCCGGCACCGATAATGATCTTTTAAAGAAATACCGATGCTCCTCCGGAGTCGATGAAAATTTAGCCAATGAAAGATAATACCCCATTGTAACAGCAAACAGCATGTGAGCCGGGACAGAAATAATTGCTCTGTAATACCCCACTGATTCAACGTCCGAAAATGCGAATACAACATACATTATATTTTCAAGAGTTGCAAAACCTAATGACGCCATTACACAGTAAACTATGCCATCAAGCTTTTCATTGAATACTGGATTAAAATATACATACTTTAGTACAACTTTCCTTTTCATGTACTCTTCTGTTAAACCGGCAACAATAAAAGCCGTGTAAGCAGCTCCTAAAATGCCTCCGAATATATTGAAAAATAATAAAAAGTTCTCAATAAGTATTGTAGGAAAAACATAAACGGCACCAAAAATAAACACCTTTAATAACATGCCTAAAGGCTCTCTGTCGTGTCTGTCAAACCAATAAAAAAGCAATGCCAATGCTATACCCGGAGTTATTGCCGTAATGAATAAATTTAATTTCACAATTTTCCCTCCTCTAATGATTTACAGTCTTGTATTTGGTTTCTTTTCTTTCCTCACAGGAGCATTTTTTCTCATTTCTGTTATTTCTTTTTCTAATGTATCATTGAATTCCTTAAGATCATCATCTACATCTTCATTTATACCACAAATTGATAAAGATGAATCATTTTATAAAATTGTTTTTAGGGCTTGCCTATACAACAATTTGTACAGGTAATAAAAAACACAGGTAGTTTAACCGTGTTTCAAAATTACATCCTCCGGAGTTATT
>DNNJ01000012.1 GCA_003487955.1 Clostridiales bacterium
TAATTGGGAGGTATAGAAATGAAAAAGAGGAAAAAGATTTTTTCAATGTTTCTCGTGTTAGCCTTGCTGATTTCTACTGTGTTAGTTGGTTGTAGCAGTTCTGGCGAAAGTCAGTCCTCTGTAGCCCCATCTTCAGGTTCTGCAACTTCTAATGGTTCTGGCAATCAGAAGCTTAAAGCAAATCTCCGTATCCTTTATCCAGGTACAACAGATGTCGAAAAAAACTGGGCAGCAACAGTGGTTAATAAACTACATGAAACCCAGCCAGATATTAATGTTGAATACATATTTTTATCATGGACAGACCTGGAAAAAAAGATGACTGTCATGGTTCAGTCTCATGACTATCCAGACGTAATGCAGATTCAGGATATAACTAATCCGGTTGCCATGAAAGCGCTAGAACCACTCGACTCTTATATGGGTGGGAAGATCAAGAAAGATCAATTTGTGCCCGCTGCGCTAGATAATATGATTTCTGATGGGAAAACCTATGCTATTCCATTACTGATGATTCCATACTCTCATGTTGTAAACACAGAAGTACTTAATAAAGCTGGTATCAAACCAGATAGTTTGAAATCTTGGAGTGATATCACAGCTGCGACAAAAAAAATTGCATCAACAGGAGCCAATGGATACGCCATGGCGAATGGTGGAGACGGACGGTTTACATTTCGAGATTTAGAAATGCTTGCCCTTTCTGATGGATTTACGCCAGATGATGTATCGGATAAAACTAAGCCTAAATATCTTGAAACATTGAAGCTAATTAGTGACCTTGCGCCAACAATGCCGAAATCTCAAAGCACATGGCAGTATCCAGAACTATTTAAAGCCTGGGAAGAGGGTAAAATAGGAATGATGCACACAGGTTCTTATTTTACTGCAAATGTTGTAGCTCATGGGACAAAATCAATGGATCGGACACAAGTTGTCCCGTTCCCACAGGGTCCTTCTGCCAGCAAACAGACTATTATGGTAGGTGCAGTTGGCTATTCGATTCTTGCAGGTTCGGAAAATAAAGAAGCTGCATGGAAATTTATTGAAGCCGCGATGGACTCATCTGTGCTTAGTAAATTGGCAGGGTCTATTAACGCCCCGGCGGTAACCTATCTACCAGATGATAAACTGCTGGAAAGTGCTAAAAAAGCATATGGAGACGATGTAGGCCAAAAGCATATAAAGATGGTTAAAGAATTTCAAGACGCTGCAAAAAAATACGGCGTTCGTCAGCCTTCTATTATTGGGCAACCGGCAATGGCAAAAGTTTTGCAGAGTGCAATTGTTAAGCTCACAAATAAGGAAATTACTCCAGAACAAGCGTATGAGCTAATTAAGACTGGAATCAACGAAGTGAAAGAATCTTTAAAGTAAAAAGATAGGTGAAGCTGAAAAGGACGGAGGCAACACGAAAGTTTTCGCCCCCGTTTTTTCAATTAATCATAAGAAGGTGAAAAGAATTGTTTCAGAAATTCAGAAAGAATTATTTTGCATACTTAATGATTCTACCAACTTTGCTTTACCTTATCATCTTTCAGATTTATCCAATTTTCAATTCAATTTGGCTCAGTTTTACGAATCTTTCTTTTCTCAGACCAGATAGCGGCAATTTTGTGGGCATAAAAAACTATATTGCTCTCTTTAAAGATTCAAATTTCCCCATGTTATTAGGAAACAGTCTACTTTGGGTAATCGGTTCTACTGTTCTACAATACCTGATTGCTGTTCCGGTTTCGATCTTACTGAATCAAAAAATGGCTGCACGGGGATTCTGGCGTGGTCTAATGATGATTCCTTGGGTCACTCCAGTTGTGATTATGGGTCTTATTTGGCAGTGGATTTATGATGGTGATCATGGATTTCTTAACCAGATTTTAGGTACTGGAATCGTTTGGTTAGGCAATAAAAATACAGTATGGCCAGCATTACTGCTCGCTTCTACTTGGAAGGGCCTCCCTTATGCCACACTGATGTTTTTGTCAGGTTTGCAAGGTATTCCAAAAGATTTGTACGAAGCTGGTTATGTAGACGGTTGTAATTCATGGCAGCGTTTCAAATATATCACTATACCGCTTCTTAAACCAGTAATTTTTGTAACTGCTTTGACTAGTATTGTACAGACCTGGACTAAATTTGAAGTAATTTGGGTTTTAACCGGTGGTGGTCCAGGCTACGAAACGAGTACATTCCCAACATATATCTATAGCAAGTCCTTCATTATGTATGACATGGGTGGGGGCTCCGCTGTTTCCGTTATCTCCATGCTGTTCATGCTCATTTTTATTCTCATCTATCTGAAAGTTTATAAGAAAAACTTGTCGGAGGTTTAGGCATACATTATGAAAAGACGATCAATAAGTGCAACTTTCCTGCTGTATATCGGCCTTGCCGTCACAATGTTTTTCATTGTCTTTCCGTTTTTTTGGCTGGTAAGTTCTTCACTAAAAACGTCGCAGGAAATTTTTGCAATTCATCAAACTTTCATTCCTAAAAAAATCACATTTACAAATTTTATCTATGCTTTTTCTGGTAGCCCAGGTCCGAATATCGGTCCCTTGATGAATAACTCGATCACAGTAGCAGTTTTTACGGCGATAATTACTCTTTTCTTTGCTGCAACCGGAGGCTATGCTGTAGGAAGACTGCATTTCCCTGGGCTTCAAACATTTGTGATCTTTATCATGATCGCTCAAATGTTTCAGGGGCCTGTCATAATGGTACCGTGGTATAAGATGGCAGCTAGAATGGGAATTTTAAATACCAAAACAGGTCTTGTTTTAATTTACCTAACTTCCACAATACCAGTTGCTGTATGGCTGATGTCAGGTTTTTTCAAGGGTATTCCAAAAGAAATGGAAGAAGCTGCAACAATCGATGGTTGCGGTAAATTACGCACGTTTTTCCAGATTATTCTTCCCCTTGTAAAAGGCGGACTAGTGGCAGTTGGCATCTACTCCTTTATACTGGCATGGAATGATTACCAGTATGCATTGATTCTTACTACATCAGAAAAAGCGAAAACTGTCCAGCTGGGAATTGCTGAGCTAATGGGTGGAATTGGCCAGATCAACTGGGGAGGAATTATGGCTTGCGGTGTGATAGTAACAATTCCAGTAATTATTCTGTTTGGATGTGTTCAGAGATATTTAATTGAAGGTCTAACAGCAGGTGCTGTAAAAGGTTAATGCTAAAACAAAATCATATAAAATCCATACTTTATGAATTAAATACAATTTGAAAGGAAGTCTGAATTTTGAAAAACCTTGGAGGATTATATGCAGCTTTGATTACACCGTTTCATGAAAATGGAGAAGTTAATTATGAGCAGATTCAAAATGTAGTTGAATTTTTGATTCAAAAGGGAATTGATGGATTCTATGTCTGCGGAAGCACAGGAGAAGCATTTCTTCTTACTATGGAAGAACGCAAAAAGATTCTTGAAACTGTCATAGCAAAAAATCGTGGTCGTGTTTCTGTTATTGCCCATGTCGGAAACATTGGAACCGATCTTTCCGTTGAGTTAGGGAAACATGCGAAGGCAGCTGGGGCAGATGCTATTTCCTCTGTAACGCCGTTTTATTATAAATTTTCAGAAAAAGAAATAATAAATTATTATTATGCCCTAGCAGATCGGACACAGATGCCAACTATAGTCTATAATTTCCCTTCACTTACAGGATTTGCACTGTCTATAAAGGATGTGGATGAATTAGCAAAAAATCCAAATATAGTTGGTATTAAGCACACATCACTTGATTTGTATGCATTGGAACGCTTTAAAAAAGCACATCCTAGGCTGACTGTTTTCAATGGTCACGATGAAGTACTGCTATATGGCTTAATTGCCGGAGCAGATGGCGGAATTGGCAGTACCTATAATTTTATGCCGCATAAATTTAGGAAACTTCGCCAATTTGTGTTGCAAGGAAAAATTAAGGAAGCACAGAATGTCCAACATGAAATCAACGATGTGATTGACTATGTTTCTAAATATGGTGCAATGCGAGTTGCAAAAGAATTTTTGCGCGATTGGGGATTTGATTGTGGCAATTGCCGGGCACCATTTACTCCACTAACTGATGCAGAAAAAGCTGAACTTAAAACAGTCTTTATAAAAAAAGTACGAGAATAATATATGGTAGATAAAAAATATCGGATTCCTATATAGAAAGGGAAGACAAAATTAGGTGTATCTTATATCATTCCGCGATGTGAAATATAATCACTATTTGGAACAGAAATTTTTAATTGCCTACCAATTTTTGCGCAAAATGCGTTTTAAGAAGTTAAAGCTCGGTACCATACCTTTAGCAAATGGAATCATAGCAAACGTACAAAGTTACTGTACTATACCATCAAAGTCCATTCCATTTGAAGCACATAATCGTTACTTCGATATTCAGTATATCATAAGCGGAGAAGAAAATTTTGAAATTGCTTCTCGTAATAAGCTAATCCCTTCCACATCGTATGATTCAGAAAAAGACGTTGTTTTTTTCAAGAACCAGCTTATAAAGACATTCTGAACCTTTATCCAGAAGATCTTGTAATAGTATCACCCAAAGAAGCTCACAAGCCGCGTGTCTGCATGAACCTGCCCTGTCAAGTTCGAAAGATTGTTATTAAAATACCAGTATAATTTTATGTAATGCAGCCATTATATTTAAACTGCATAGGAGGAAAAAGTATCTTGCACGAAATTGTTGATGAAGGCATACACTCCACAGAAAGGTTCTTACCTTCCTCGCTTTTTCGGGAAAAAGTGAAAAAAACCATTCAATTTACTTTAAAGCAGATTGACAAGAACCTATTGATCTATCGAGACCTGTTTCCTGCTCCGGCCAGTAAGAATGGCTTTTATGGCGCAGTTAAAAATGAGGGATGGACAGCTTCTTTTTGGACAGGAATGTTATGGCTCGCATATGAGTTAACATCTGATAAAAAATATCGAGATGCAGCCGAAATCCAGCTTAAAAGTTTCCAGTCCAGGCTGGAAAAAAATATTTCCATGGAGACTCATGATATTGGATTTCTCTATACGCTTTCCTGTGTAGCTGCAACCAAGCTAACAAAAAACACAGAAGCCCGTCGAACTGCGATTAAAGCAGCTAATCGATTACTGGGAAGATATCTTCAAAAAGCAGGGATCATACAAGCATGGGGTAGTCTTTCAGACCCAAAGACAAGCGGATGTATGATTATTGACTGCCTAATGAATCTGCCATTGCTGTATTGGGCGAGCGAAGAATCTGGTGATAGAAAATACGCTGAGGCTGCTTATCAGCATGCTAAAAGTACAGCCCAATATATTGTCCGTCCTGATGCATCGACTTACCATACATTTTATATGGATATTGAAACAGGAAAGCCAAAATATGGGAAGACGCGCCAAGGCTATTCTGACACATCTTGCTGGTCCCGAGGGCAAGGATCTTCAATCTATGGTTTTTCTCTTAGTTATGCCTATACAAAAGATCCAGCTTTTTTAGACATTGCAGGGAAAACGGCTAATTATTTTCTGAATCGTCTTCCCGAAGATAATATTTGTTGCTGGGATCTGATTTTTACGGATG
>DNNJ01000147.1:0-501 GCA_003487955.1 Clostridiales bacterium
CAGCTTCAATCCACGCACCCGCGAAGGGTGCGACTTGTCTCCCCCTGAGTAGTAGCCGCATCCTCGGGTTTCAATCCACGCACCCGCGAAGGGTGCGACACGAATAGTTACCGCTGGAGCTGCTATTTTGTTACATTTCAATCCACGCACCCGCGAAGGGTGCGACATAATTTTCATCAATACATCAAACCACAATTCTTATTTCAATCCACGCACCCGCGAAGGGTGCGACCAACAGATGAAGATAGTTATATAAATCGAGGAATGATTTCAATCCACGCACCCGCGAAGGGTGCGACGTTAAGCCCGTTGTTGATATTTGTAATTTTTCTTTTATTTCAATCCACGCACCCGCGAAGGGTGCGACTTAAATAAAGGATATTTACATTGAGCAGAGCACCTATTTCAATCCACGCACCCGCGAAGGGT
The DNA here is from genome assembly GCA_003487955.1 of Clostridiales bacterium. Lineage (GTDB taxonomy): Bacteria > Bacillota > Clostridia > Tissierellales > Sedimentibacteraceae > Sedimentibacter. Next base: position 430 of record DNNJ01000147.1, read on the forward strand.
GCGACTGGGTTAGGTGGCAGTAATAGGGTTTTTGTTAGCGATTTCAATCCACGCACCCGCGAAGGGTGCGAC
>DNNJ01000147.1:802-11605 GCA_003487955.1 Clostridiales bacterium
GCACCCGCGAAGGGTGCGACATGCCAGAGACAAAGACCAATGGCAAAGGTCAAAATTTCAATCCACGCACCCGCGAAGGGTGCGACTCCACTTTTATGTACTAATTATTAAATTAAATTGGAAAACATTAGCATTAGTACACAAAAATAACCAAATACTTTTATAAAATTGAAAAACTTATTAAGTATATATGTTTATTACTTTAATCTTTGTTGCGAACCGTCTATAAGAATTATGTTTATTATACGTTCGCGTCATAGAATAAACACACCTTTATCAGGATTATAACTATTATCCTTGCCAAGTGTCTCCACTCTTCTTTCCCAGTTCTTACCTAGTAAATAGAACCGAAGGCTATCCTTCTCACAATCGATTACATTTAATAGTTCATTCTTTATAGTCACCAATTGTGCTGGGTTAATTGAACACTCAAATACAGAATTTTGAACTCTCTGGCCGTAATTTACACAAATTTTTGCAACTTGACGCAGTCTTCTTTTTCCACCATCGCTTTCTGTATTTACGTCATATGTAATCAAAACTAACACATCAACTCTCCTTATAAGTCAAAATATTATGAAACAAAGAATGGAGGGTAGGCTTCTATATCACCTCTTATATATCTAGCCATAAGGCATGCCTGAACATATGGTATTAAGCCAAATTCTATTCTTTCATGAATAAAAGGATGTTCAATAATATCTTGCTTTCTTTTTTGCCATGAAGATAAAAATGTTCTTTTTGTTTCATCTTTCATTAATATTCCACCATTTTCTTTTGGAACAAATCCGTCTTCATTTATTTGTCTTCTATTAATTAGCGATAGAACAAATCTATCTGCCACATATGATCTCAATTCTTCGATCATATCTAATGCTAAACTAACTCGTCCCGGTCTATCTGTATGAAAAAATCCAACATATGGATCTAATCCTACTGTTTCTAATGCACTTGACATTTCATATGTAATTAATGTATAAGCATAAGAAAGTAACGCATTCAAGTTGTCACGAGGAGGTCTTCTTGATCTCTCTTTAAAAAAGAAGACTTCTTTTTGATGTAAAATCAATTCATTTATTCCTTGAAAGTATGCTCTTGAAACCTCTCCCTCTATACCACGGAGTTCATCACTTGAGCAGCAATTCATGATTTTGTTTATTGAATTACTCATCTTTTCTTGTATTTCCAATAATAAATCATTATTTACAACATTGTTATGATCGCGCAAAGCTCTATTAAGAACTTTTCTTCCGTTAACAACCTTTCCTATAATAAAATTTCGGGAAATATCAAGCGATTTTTCATCATCATCAGCAATTCTGTATTGTGTCCTGCGAAGTAATACATTACCATTGACTTCACCTTGAACTCTACCAAGAAAGTTACCATATTGACTTAAAAAACTTACTGTAACACCATGTTGACCACATAATTTCATTAAGGCAGGACTCATGCCATTGAAGTTAAAGCATACTACTCCTTCTAGTATGTGAATTGGTCTCCTGCCTATTTCTTCATCATCAATCTTCACCACAATATTTTCTCCATCTTTAGACAAATATGCATTTGGATTAGTGATATACAATGTATTAAGCAATTTTCTCATTTCATACCTCTTTTATATTTGTATATCTTTCAATATAGTTTAAAATATTAACTTTCTTTTTCGTGAGTCTTGGCATACATATATCGTATAAAGAGCACAGTTTACAATTTTTATATGATTCTGCTTCAGGAGTAATTCCGGTTTCATATATCCTATGCATTTCACGAGCAACATTTTTAGCTTGCTTTCTTAACTCATCAGTTATTTCGACCTTCGTTCTTCTATTTGTTTCGTGATAATATAGGTCAGATGACTTAAACACATAACCGAACATTTCTTCCAAGCAAATAACTTGTGCAGTTAATTGCATTATATCTCTTTTATCTTTCTTAGGCTTACCCCTTTTGTATTCTACGATATTTGGAAGCCACAAACCGTCTCTATTCGCTACCTTAATTCCTGCTTTATTTTGAGTATACTCTAAAACATCGACAATACCAGACAATCCTAATTCTTTAGATGAAATTGGGACAGCCCTTGATATAAACAAATCCTTTCTTGATTCTATAATAAACGGATCATCCGCTTTTTCATGTATATAATTCCCTTCCATAGTTGCTTTATTATCAGCCCATTGTTGTTCAATATGAATTAATGCCCATTGCCTTTTACAAAAGTAAAAATGTTGTATACCAGATAACATTAAATAATCATCTTCATTATAGTCCATCATTTATTTCAACTTCCAACCCTGACAAAGATTCTAAATTGATGTCATAATCTTCAAATTTTTTAGGGTTATCAATACCATCCTTTAAATCAATCTTTAAAGAACGATGTACTTGTGCTGATGAATATTGCCCTGTTTGATTATTATGCTTCCACCAGTAAAGTTTCCTCACTTCCATGCTGCCATCCGGCCTTGCTGATGAGGTGTCATTTACAAATAGTGTACTCAATGCTTTTTTAATTAATTCAGCATCTTCATTAGAAAAACCAGTTTTTTCTGCTAGTTGTTGGTTTATACTACCCTTGATTAAATACATTCCAAAATCAATTCTATGCTTCATACCCATAGTATCTGAAGATTTTTTATCCTTTGTTTCGCTGTTAACACTCTTTGTTATTTGCATACTGTAAATATCAACAGGTGATAAACTTACAGCAGAATGTATTGAAACAGGACCTCGTACTCCTACTGATACACTATCATCTTTAAATGCAAAAACTTGTCCAAAGGATCTTACGTCAATCCATTTTTCACAAGCAGCCTTTGCATATGCATCTTTATCTTTATCTTTTAATGCTTTTTGTAATGGTTCATACCCCTTTGCCCTATCACTTAAGCTTTTGTATCCATCATCACAGCGCTCATCAGATTGCACAAATATACTACCTTTTTCAAAATCTTGTAAACGATTCCTGACTTTTCTTTTAATGCATACATCTGATATTTCTCCAAAACCATCATAATTTTCTCTTGGACGATTCCCATTTAGCGGATCTCCATTAGGATTTGCATTTTTTACAGTTACAAGTAAAGTAAAATCAACCTTGTTAGTAAATTTACTCATTTTTTTCTTCCTCCATTTCATCAATAATATTGTTTGTTTTTTTATCTTTCATAAAATCTGATTGACTATAATATCCTAATAAATAAAGCTCTGTCAATGCATCATTATTAAACCCCTCTAAATCAAGCATAGCTCCTATTTCACTTATCATTGTATCATATTTTATTTTTTGTCCTGGTTTTAGTTTATTCATGTATGGTAATATATTCTTATAAATAATTTCCCACGTTTTAGCCGGTCGTTTCGAAAATATATTCATGTATCTTTTGGCATTTGTTTCTCTTTTTTCGCCCTTTTCAAAAGTTAAAAACTCAACCCTGTCAGCAACTGCAAGCAGTCTACCAAACAAATAACTCCTATCCTTATTTTCAACACTCAAGGTCATACCTAATTCCTCCTTATTTCTTTTATCTTTATAATATTTGTATTTAATTAATGCACATGTATTTGTCAATACTCTCTGCCAATTATACCCGGACATTGCCATTGGTCTACTTGCATTTAACACTGCCGCATGGACAATATCATAAGGAATTTTTCTGCCATCGATAATACAAGGTAATAATCTTTCTACTGTGTTTCGAATAAGTTTACTATTTGCAGTAAATTCGATTTTTTGAAATTTATTTTTTTGCTCTGTTCCATAAGCAGCTAAGGCTATCTCCCTCGGTGAAGGGACTCCAACAAAATAATAACCTCCTTCATCATTTTTATAATAGTGTTTCCAACTGCAATGAAGGTGCCAATCTTTTATCCTTTCAAGGAACTCGGAACCATTTAATTCCTTGTAATATGTAATTGATAATCTACCTGTTGTAGCTGCATCAACTGAGATAATTGCAATTTTCGTCTTTGTAGTTAAATCAGCTTTATAACCTGCTATAGCCCTATTCAATCTATCCGCGTAACTTTTTGCTGTATCTGCTTCTTTCTTTATTTCCTCTTGGAAAAATGTATCTTCAGTATTTTCAAGTGGCATAGGTATTTTAACACCATTTGCGGCCCAAGCAACTATAGCCGCTCCATCTCTTTTATATCCTTGTTTCTGTATCAACCATCTAAGTGTATTATGTGCTTTTTGAGATGTTTCATATCCAACAGAAGCTGCTTGTGTGCTCTCGGTAAACCTGCCCCTAAATGTAAATCCGTCTTTATCGTTTGCCGAAATTAGTTTAGACTTATCGCCTGAGTGTCTTATTTTAGAAGGATGCTTGTCCGAACAATAAACATTTTTACCTGTAATGTAACAAATATCTTTATCTACATTAATGCTTTCATAATAATTAATAAAGCTGTCATACAATTTATTGTCTAGCCAAACTCTGCCTTCATCCTTATTATCAATGCAGTTTTGTACGATAAACCTTACAAAGCAATCTGTTTGATTAATCCCTTGTATTTTATTAATCTTACTTGAAAGTATTCCATCATCATCAAGATCCAAAATCTTCTCATTTACTAAATCATTAATAAGTTGTCCTTTTTTTAAATATTCAAGAATAGCAATTACCTTCTTATGGGGATATTGTGAATTACACCAGCTTTCCAATTGGTTCAAGTATTTATTATAATACTCATCCTTGTTTTTATCATTGGTGAAATGTGAGTAGTCTCCTGCAATATAGCATAGTTTATCGCATAAGGGATGTGGAAATATACCATTGCCGCGTGCCCCTGAGTCTTCAGTCACAGGAATTATTGTTACTGCATTTTCTTTATCAGTAATTTTTTCTGCTCTTAAAAATTCTCCATATTCATCTATAGTTACTTCAATCTGAGCATTCTGAGTAGAGTGAGATATAGGAAGAAGAACTGTATCATCTTTATCTATCTTACCCGCAAAACTTGAATTATTTTCATAAGTTTCATTTAGTAAGCTAATCCACCCCATCAAAAACACCACCTTCCTCAAACTCACCTATAACAGTGAAATTACTATCATCAAAAGTCTTCATATTCATTTCCCTTAGCCTTCTATGTATAGAACATTCTTCCGGTCTAATAAATTGAATGTAGCCGTTTACCATTTTAGGCATCCAAAATCTAGCTGTCATTTTATCTTTAGTTTCGTCATTATAAGCTTCATCCGGGTATGTCATTCCATGAAACATAAGACTAAAATCCATATCTGTGTCATCATAATAACCTTCGCCTTCACCAAACTTACAAGGTTCAACATATCCTTGACATTCTCTTGTACCTAAAAAAATGTCTCTTCTTCCCCCTCTTGACAACATTCTTTTTGCAACAATATAATGTTTATTCTCGTTTCTATCTCTTTCCAAATCTTTACGGTTTTCATTCCATTCAAAGTGTGCTCTAACCTGATATTCTACATCCTTTAAATATGTATAAATAGATAAATCATTACCTCCTGTGTACTTTATTGGACGTATTCCTTGAGATTGAGTTTGAATGCGGTTTATTATTCTCACATCATCAATAAACCATTGTAGAGTAGGTTTCCAATATACACTTTCCGTTATTCCTTTTAAGGCTTGATAGGTCGGCACTTGATATGTGAATTTTTCCCCTCCAATCCTGGTTAATGGGTCTGTAAACAACGCATATCTGCCATACACTTTAAACTCAATCAGGTTTTTTCTTTTCATATATTAACCTCCTTAACTATTACATAATTAAATCTTCCATCTCATCACTGACACCAATTACTTCATCATAAAATCCTTCTCTAAGAATGAGAACATTCCCGTCTAAAACAGAATCATCAATTGCATTTCTTGCTTTAAGTTTCTCAATCATCATATCATTATTATACATATTTACTGTATACCTTTGCATTTTTTTTAGCTCTCTTTTTATTTCTATAAAGTCATTACTTTCTCTAATTATACCAATATACTCCTTTCCATTTTTATATGGAATTAAAATACCTATAGTATTACTATCAATAACTTCAAATTCTTGTCCTGCATACCCAAAAGCTTGTTTCAATATAATAGGAATTGACTCACCATTTCTCTCTTGATATGCTAAACTTCCAACAGGATTTTTGTCCAATAGATCTAAAATAGTTGTATTACTATCCTTAATTGTATAATCCATCTCATCTTTTCGATTATAAAAGTATATTTCATAAAACAAGTTAATCATTTTAGGAGACAATAAATCATATTTCGCATAAATTGAATCGTTTTCTATTTTATCAAATATTTTTTGAGTTGCCCTCTGTGCCTCTTTAATATCTTTTAGTTTAGATACATTTTCATCCCTATAATTAATAACAAATACATTACCCATTTCAAGTTCTCCATTTCGGTTGCATCTTCCGGCTGCCTGTGCAATATTATCTAACCCTGCCAATGAACGAATCACACATTGAAATGAAATGTCAACGCCTGCTTCAATTAGTTGTGTACTTATACAAATTACCTTTTGCCTGCCTAATTCCTTTTTTAAATCTTCAATTATATTACTCCTATGCTCCGCACACATATATGTTGTTAATTGAACAAGTTTAATATCAAGATTATTAAGTTTTAGAACTTCCTTTAATTTTATATGTAGATTTTTAACAGCTGTCTTTGTATTTAAAATAATTAGACAACTACCAACACTATCCATTTTTGACATTACGAACTTAGCAAGTTCATCCGTATTATATCCACCTTGTACTATTGAATTAATTATAGATGTTCTTTTAAAATCTATAAATTGCTGCTCAATATTCTTTGTGATATTTACAGGTTGTCCATATAAAATATTTTTGTTAACTTCTCCAAGCAAAGGTTGTGTAGCTGAACATAATATTATTGTAGTATTACATATCCGTGATAGAAAGTTCATCATTAAGTTGAAAATGCTTACACATTTTATAGGTAATGATTGTATTTCGTCAATTATTATTACAGAGTTTGCTAATTGATTCATTCTTCTAATGCTTTGCATCCTACCAGAAAACAATACTTCTAAAAATTGAACCATTGTTGTAAGTATTATTGGGCTGTCCCATGTTTCCCTTAAATATCTATATTCATTATCTGCATCATCTATAATAATATTCGAATGATGCTCCAAAATATAATCATCTGAACCTAAAGCTTTCCTGTATTCGTTAGCATTTTGCTCTAAAATTGACAAATACGGGGCAACATAAATAATCCTATTTTTCAAATTTACCTTTGCATGCTCAATTGCATATCTTAATCCACTAAGCGTCTTGCCGCCGCCAGTAGGTATAGGAAGGCAATATATTCCTCCCGAATTCTTCCCAAATTCGTAGCATTCATCAGAAATGCTTTTTCTTAATAAAGATATCTTATTATCAATTTTAAAACCGTTAATATGATTGTTTAAGTTCAATTGCATTTTCTCCCAGATTTCATGTAATTCATTATCATCAATACTATGTGTAATAATTCGCTCATTCATAAATTCAGAAGTATCTGACCAATCAGAATCAACAAGAATTGATAAAATCATTCTTTCAAAACAACTTAACAAAAAAAACGAGCAATTGTTGTCGTTCATATCAGCTGTGATACTGTTTTTAATTTTAATAAAAATTTCTTTAGATTCTTTAAAGGATTTTTCAAATAATTTTTCTAAATTATTTGTTTTTAATATAGTATTTATGCAATTACTTAGTACTTCTTCATAATGTATTTCAAATGTTTTGTTTGTTCTGCGTGTGAAATTATTTATACCATTAATATTAATGCAATCAAATAATCCGTGATGAGATGCTATTGCTATAGAGATTAACTGGGCAGTTATTCTTTGAATTTGATTGCCATTATAATAATTATCAAATATATACTTACCTCCAGCTGTTGAATGATCAATCTCTCCTTTATGTACGGATAATGGGTCTTCAACTGCTTTTCTTATATATACTTCATAAGCTTGCGAACCTTTTCCTAAATCATGCAATAAACCTGTCAAATATAACAAGTTTTCTAATCCAATATACTTTCCTTTATTTTTAGCTTTATTAGCTACACCAAATAAGTGTTCTAATATGGTTTGTTCTTCCTTATTTGCGTTTATATGAGCAATCATTATTCCTCCACTTATTACAGTATCTGGTGACTTAATATTAACATGTTTGTTTTTACCTGTCAATGATTTTTTTCGATAATATTAATTTATATATCCCAGGAAATATCTCTACTTGACTTTAGTTTCAATTTATAATAAGATAAGTTGTCAGAAGTTATTTCTCTGTGGATTGAAAAGATAATATTAACTTATGAAAACGAGTACTTTTAACTCGTTTTTTGCTTTTTTTAGATTTATTAAATGAACGACTCCTGTGTTTTCTTTCCCATATCGTACCCTAACTCATAATAATGATTATTATTAAAATCAAATGTCTTTATTACCTCAAGTCCAAGCTTATCTACATGGGCACGGTATGACCTACCGTTTATTTTGTTTATAAATGTTATTAAAATCGGGTATCTGTCTTTCATCTGTAGTCTTGAAAATTCGAAAAGGTTTGGTAATACTTCAGTGCTGCGATATTTCTTGTCAATGCATATGGGACCGTACTGATAGGAATTTTCTGTTGACAAAACTTGACCAAGATATAGGTTGTTAGGTAAGTCATTTATCATATATTGGAAAAGCGGCCAAGCTGACCAATACTGCCATGATGCTGCCATGGCATAAGCAATAACTTTGTCACCATCGCAAGCGATGGCAAGCCCGTTTTCTTTTTCTATCAGTTCTTTAAACTGGTCTTCAGTAAATAATGTTGTAACAAATCCATCCGGTTTATCTTCTTCTGATATAGTAGATATATGATATTTTTTCTGAATTTGTGAAACTCCGTAAATGTCTTTAAAAGTTGCATTTCTATATTCCATAATTATTACTCCTTCATTTTTTATAGTAAGAAAGGAAATCGATACCACAATTATATCATCTATTGGTTAATATTGGTACTATTAATATAAATAATCGACAATTATTTTAGGAATAATCCAAATCAATTTATTATATTAAGTCTGCATACGGTTCTTCGGTTGCTTTTATCAGATCATCAGGTTAATATTTTATATGCCATCAATATATTAAAAAGCAATGCTATAATTGTAATTATAACAAATTTAGGTTTTTTGGTTTTATGGTGAAACAAAATCATTGCTGCAATGCTTCCAATTGTTCCTCCCATAAAGCTCACAAAATGAAGAGTGCTTTCTTTAATTCTCCATTTGTCTCTTTTTGATTTTTGTTTGTCCGCAAAGAATAAAGCAAAGGAAATTAAATTTATTATACTTTATTTTAATAAAAATTAATAGATGGTTCTTTTCAAATTGTTTAAAATGATGAAATTCCTTAATTTAATTAAATTTCTTTAAGTATTCATATATATAGTTCAAATAATTATATTTGTATACATAAAAGCTGTTACAGCACAGTAACAGCTAAAATCCATTCCTCGAATTTATTTATCTATTATTTCAATTTCATCCCCCGGTTTTATCCAGCCGGGTTTTAAAATTTTTGTAAATATTCCTTCCCTTGGCATTACACAGTCGCCTACTAGTTCTCTTATAGCACATCCTGCGTGGCATTCTTTTCCTATTTGAGTAACTTCCATTTCGGTTTCCCCGATTTTTAATTTTGTTCCTATTGGGAGCTCATATAAATTAATCCCTTCAGTTGTAAGATTTTCTGCAAAAACACCTACACACAAACCTTTTATATCCTGCTTGTTAATTTTGTCGATGCTTTCCTGACCCAAAAGACTTACCTGTCTGTGCCAGTTTCCGGCATGAGCATCTCCAACAAGCCCATGGTCTACTTCAAAGTAACCCTTTTCAATGGGTTTTTTCACAACTCCCTTTTTTTCGCTTATATTCACAGCTAATACTTTCGCCATTTTATTTTTCCTTTCCTTTATCATTTTCTCTAAAATAATCTTGACCTGCATGTTTAAGTCTTTGGGTAATTGTAGGCGCTTAGGTTTACCTTTTTCTCTCGAATACTCCTGTCTTGCCGCCGGATTTTTTCATCAGCATAATATCTGATACAATCATTTCTCTATCTATGGCTTTGCACATATCATATATTGTCAGACCTGCAGCAGCGACTGCTGTCAGTGCCTCCATTTCAACACCTGTTTGGCCTGTGGTTTTAACTGTTGCGGTTATTTCAACTTTGTTTTCATCAAAATTAAGATTAAAATTTATATCACATCCGGAAATCATAATTGGATGGCACATGGGAATTATATCAGAGGTTTTTTTAGAAGCCATAATACCTGCTACCTGCGCTACAGAAAGAACATCTCCCTTTTTGATAGTTCCTTCCTTTATTCTGTTTAGGGTTTCTCTTTTCATATAGACACTGCCGTATGCCTCAGCTTCTCTCAATGTTTCTTCCTTGCTGCTTACGTCAACCATTTTGGCTCTGCCCTGGTCATTTATGTGAGTTAAATCCATATTAACCTCCTATTTGAAACATCATTCTGTGTGTATCACTTTTCCCGTCTGTTTCCAAATGATGTTCTTCGGGTTTATTATATACAGTATTTTCAATAACTTCAATGAGCTTCTTTTCATCATTTAAATATGGTTTAAGATTAATTTCTTCGGCTGAATGCAGACATGGCTTAATGGTGCCTGTTGCAGTAAGTCTGATTCTGTTGCAGACACTGCAGAACTTGCAGCTTATCGGGCTTATAAGTCCCACTGTACCCTTTGCACCGGGCAG
>DNNJ01000046.1:0-1377 GCA_003487955.1 Clostridiales bacterium
TTAATGGGAACTCCTGCATCCATCAATGATAATGTTGAGCCGCACACACTTGCTTGTGATGTTGAGCCGTTTGAGCTTAAAACTTCGGAAACAAGTCTTATGGTGTAAGGAAAATCTTCTTCGCTTGGCAGAACAGGTACTAACGCTCTTTCTGCCAAAGCACCGTGTCCAATTTCTCTTCTTCCCGGTCCTCTTGACGGTCTTGTCTCACCAACCGAATATGATGGGAAATTGTAATGATGCATGTAGCGTTTTGATGTTTCTTCGGAAATTCCGTCCAATGTCTGCTCGTCGCTGGATACTCCAAGTGTAGAAACAGTTAGAACCTGAGTCTGCCCTCTTGTGAAAAGTCCTGAGCCGTGTGTTCTTGGAAGGATTCCAACCTCGCAGGATATCTTCCTTATTTCGTCTATTCCTCTGTTGTCAGGTCTGATGCCTCTTTCAAGTATGTTTTCCCTTACCTTTTCCTTAACTATTGAATATAGAGCATTGTCAATATCTGCCTCATTATCAGGGTGTTTTTCCATGAAAATTTCTTTAGCCTTTGCATTAAAGTTGTCGATATTTTCTTGTCTTTTAAGTTTGTCTTCTTCAATAATTGCTTCATTTATGATGGGAGCAGCATATTCCCTGATTTCTTTTTCAATTTCTTCATCGCATACAAAGTTTGTATATTCTGATTTTTCTTTACCAGCCTTAGCTGTAATTTCATTTATAAAATCACAGAGCTTTTTGATTTCTTCATGCGCGAACAGTATTGCATCAAGCATTACTTCTTCTTTAACTTCATTTGCACCTGCTTCAACCATCATGATTGCTTCTTTTGTTCCTGATACGGTTAAATCAAGTGAGGTTATTTCTCTTTCATTGCTGTTCGGGTTAACAATAAACTTCCCGTCAATAAGACCTATATTAACAGAGCCTGTAGGTCCTTCAAACGGTATGTCTGATATGGACAATGCGATAGATGAACCAATCATACCTGCAATTTCCGGGGAGCAGTCCTGGTCTACCGATAAAACAGTAACCGTCACCGAGACATCATTTCTGTATCCTTTTGGAAAAAGAGGTCTCAAAGGTCTGTCAATCAAACGCGAAGTCAATATTGCCTTTTCTCCGGGTCTTCCTTCTCTTTTAATAAAACCACCGGGTATCTTTCCTACAGAGTATAATTTCTCCTCAAAATCTACACTCAGCGGGAAAAAGTCGATACCTTCCCTCGGCTCTTTTGAAGCTGCCACGTTGGCCATTATTACTGTATCTCCGTATTGAACTATGCAAGAGCCGTTTGCAAGTTCAGCTATTTTGCCGATTGTTACTTTTAATTCCCTTCCGGCAAGTATGTATTTAAATATTTTTTCCTCCATGTTACCTCCT
>DNNJ01000046.1:1620-8092 GCA_003487955.1 Clostridiales bacterium
TTATCTTCTTAATCCTAATTTTGCTATAATGCTTCTATATCTTTCGATGTCAGTATCTTTTAAGTAGTTAAGAAAACCTCTTCTTTGTCCAACCATTTGCAAAAGGCCTCTTCTTGAATGATGGTCTTTTTTATTGTCCTTTAAATGCTCGGTAAGATTGTTGATTCTGAAAGTCAATAAAGCTATTTGAACTTCAGGAGAACCGGTATCTTTTTCATTAATCCTGTACTGTTCAATAATTTGTGTTTTTTGTTCCTTATTCATTTTTACCTCCAAATATATAATTTTTCACCATAATCCAAGCAAAACGTTGAGGAGTCGTTAAACTTAGTCTATGGAACTTATAAAGTCTATCATATTAACATATTTTTGTAAACAATAATTTTATATATTTGGGGACATTCCTCTGCCAGCAAAGACTTACCCTTTAGAAGAGGTGTGTCCCCATACCTTAAAATGCTTTATTTATGAATACAATGTCTATGTTTTCTTCAACTTCTTTATCAAATATTAAAGCAGCTCCATTCTTGTTTGAAACAATGTTTACAATATATTCTTTTCTTCCTAAATTTACTATATATTTCCCGTCAGGAGGAACTAAAATGCTGCTTTTAGTATCTACAAAACCTATGTTTTTATTATAATTAATATTTAATTCATCATTATATATGGTATATTTATTTAATAAAAGTGTATTTGCCTCATTAATTTTTCCCTCATTCAACAGGGTTCTAACCAATGATGAGCTTACTGCAATACCGTTATACTTTACCGGAGGTATTTCCTCCACCCGGTATCCGTATTTCTCTTGAAATTCTTTTAATGTATTAATATTGCCGCTTGCTTTGTGACCAAAAGTAAAATTATAGCCTACTACAATATTTTTTGCATTATAATCATCCGCCAAAAGCTTGATAAACTGTTCCGGCGTATATCGGGATACAATTTCATTTAATTCAATTTCAATTACCTCATCTACATTGTAGGATTTCAATATTTCCAATTTTGTATCAGGACTGTTGATGTATTTCATATTCATTGAAGACTTTTTAAGATCATTTCTTACATATTTAAATGTTATTATTATGCTCTTTTGAGCTGTTTCATTGCTTAGCTCAATCATTCTTCTGATTAAAACATCATGTCCTACATGTATTCCGTCAAAGTTACCTATTGCAATACATGAACCATTTATATTTCCCATATGTCACACCCGTTATATAAGCATTTTGTCTATTTTAATTTTATTACCTTCAACTTTTTTTCCGATACCAATAAGACTATCCCTGCAGTATACATAAAATTTATCACTGTTTATATTTATTCTTACATCCACTTCGTTTCCTGTAGTCAATCTGTCATAATATTTCGATTCTATATTGAGCTTATCTAATTGAAATATGTCCTCAACAGGAATTAAACATTCATTCAACCTATTGGTATCATTAAAAAACTTCAACTGTTCTAAGGTTACAGAATTTTTAATATGTAAACCTTTTGATTCAGTCCTTATTAAAATTCCCATATAACCATAAGTACCCAATCTATTACCAATATCATTGCAAAGGGTTCTAACGTATGTGCCCTTGCTGCATTTCACTTTTAAAAGAGCACTTTTACCGTAAAATTTAAGGAGCTTGATATCTTTAATATTAATCATTCTACCTTGTTTTTCAACGGGAATATTTTGTCTTGCGTATTCGTATAATTTTTTCCCGTTTAGTTTTACAGCCGAATATGCAGGAGGAATTTGAATCAGTCCACCTGTAAACTCTTTTAAAACGTAGTTTAATTCATCAATGGTAACTGAATCTTTGTCTGAGCTGTTTATAACAATCCCGTAGCTGTCCTGGGTGTCAGTGCTTTGTCCTAATTTCAGCTCACATACATATTCTTTGTCGCCGCTCATTAGGTATTCGCTGAATTTTGTTGCTTTACCCACACAAATTACCAATACCCCTGCTACATTGGGATCAAGTGTTCCGGCATGACCGACTTTTTTAATATTTAATATTTTTCTGACACTACTTACCACATCATGGGATGTCATGCCTGTTGGCTTTAATATATTTAATATTCCTATCATTACACGAAATACTCTTTAAATTCCTCTATTATAATTCTTCTTGCATTCTCTACGTTTTCATTAAGGTCAAACCCTGCAGCTTTTGCGTGGCCGCCGCCTTTGTATTTAACGGAAACAGCTGAAACATCTATATCATTCTTTGATCTTAAGCTTACTTTTGTGCCTTCATCGTTTTCTTTTAAAACGCAGGATACTTCAACTTCTTTAATTTCTCTTATATATTCAACAACACCGTCAACATCAGCCATTTCAGCATTGTTTTTATCCAATATACTTTTTGTTATTGCTGTTATACCGAGCTTGTTGTCATAATACAGCTCAATCCCGCTTACGCAGTCTATAAATGCTTTCACTATATTAGAAGGTTTCGAATTGTAAACAATGTTGTCTATTTCCGACACATTAACACCAAGGTCAATAAGCTCTGCTGCTTTCCTGTGGGTATGGCTCGTTGTGTTTGTATAAGAAAACTTTCCTGTATCGGTTAAAACAGCAACGTATATTAAAACAGCAGCTTCAATTGAAATATCTAAATCGGAAGCTTTTAATACATCGTACAAAAGCTCACCGGTGGAGCTCATTTCAGTATCTATTATATTAATATCACCAAAGCCTTCATTGGTTTTGTGATGGTCGATAACTACTGTTTTCTTTGAGTTATTTAACACATCTTCAAACTTCCCAAGCCTTTTTCTGTCACTTGTATCCAATACAAACAAAAGGTCATATTCTTCATTATTATAGTTTTTTAATATGACGCTTTCATCCGTAAAAGCCTTATAATTATAAGGAATAATCCCGTCCATCATAACTGTAATGTTTTTATTTAACGGTTTAAGGAAGTTGTAAAGGGCCATCACTGACCCTATGCAGTCTCCATCAGGTGCCTTGTGTCCTGCTATACAAATCTTGTCTGAAGTATTTATTAAATTAAATATTTCTTTCACATCATTCTTCAGCATTATCTTCATTAACCTTTCTCGTTTTATCTTCTTCAATAATTTTATCAATCAAGCTGCTCATGTGCATGCCTCTTTCAATTGAATCATCTTTGATAAAAATCAATTCCGGAATAATTCTTATTTTAACCTTCTTGCCGATTTCTTTCCTTATGAAACCCTTGGCACTTTCCAAAGCAATTAAAGTAGTTTCAATATCATTATAGTCTGAAACATATACTTTAGCATATTTCAAATCCTCTGTTACATGGACATCCGTTATGCTCATAAGCTCTGAAATTCGAGGGTCTTTTACATCACTTCTGATTATCTCGCATAATGCTCTTTTAACTTCCTCCGACAACCTGTTGTTTCTTCTATTTCCCATTTCCTACCTCTTTATTTATCTTTTGATTTCTTCCATGATATAGGCTTCCATTGAGTCGCCTTCCTTGATATCATTGTACTTCTCAATACCTATTCCGCCTTCATAACCGCTGTTAAGCTCAGATACGTCATCTTTAAATCTTTTCAGCGATGTAATTTGTCCGTCGTGAATAACTATATCATTACGAAGCAATCTTATTTTTGATTTTCTTGTAATTTTACCGCTTGTTACATAAACACCGGCAACAACCCCCACGTTTGGCACCTTGAATGTCTGTCTTACATCAGCCCTTCCCATAATTACTTCTTTATATACAGGTTTAAGCATACCTTTGACAGCAGACTCAATATCTTCAATTGCGTTATAAATTATATTATAGGTACGTATATCGACATTTTCTTGTTTTGCAAGGTCAAGGGCAGCAACGGAAGGTCTTACGTTAAAACCTATTACTATTGCATTTGAAGCAGAAGCAAGCAAGATATCATTTTCGTTTATTCCACCCACACCTCCGTGTATAGGATTAACCTTAACTTCTTCCATGCTTAATTTTTGCATTGATTGTTTAACTGCTTCTATTGAACCGCTGACATCTGCCTTTATAATGATATTTAAATCCTTTACTTCACCTTTTTGTATTCTTTCATATAAGTCATCCAAGGACACCTTTGATGAAACATTTATACTTTCAAGATGCTTTTTATCCTTGCGCTTTTCGGCAATATTTTTGGCATCTTTTTCATTTTCCATTACTACTAACATATCTCCCGCTTGAGGTGTTTCTGAAAGTCCTAATATTTCTACCGGAACTGACGGTCCTGCCTGAGTAATTCTTTTCCCTTTTGAATTAAACATGGCTCTCACCTTGCCGTGAGTGCTTCCCACCAATACATAATCGCCTTTTTTCAATGTTCCGTTATTAATCAAAACAGTAGCAACAGGTCCTCTTCCTTTATCAAGCTTCGCTTCAATGATTGTACCTTTAGCACTTCTGTTTGGATTAGCTTTTAATTCCTGAACTTCTGCAACCAACAATATCATTTCTAACAATTCTTCAATACCGGTGCGTTTTTTTGCCGAAACAGGCACAAATATAGTATCTCCTCCCCAGTCCTCGGATATTACACCATACTCTGAAAGTTCCTGTTTTACTTTATCAGGGTTTGCAGTAGGTTTGTCAATTTTATTAACAGCAACGATTATAGGAACTCCTGCCGCTTTTGAATGGCTTATCGCTTCTACTGTCTGAGGCATTACTCCGTCGTCTGCAGCTACTACGATTATTGCTATATCCGTAACTTTTGCTCCCCTGGCTCTCATTGCAGTAAATGCTTCATGTCCCGGAGTATCCAAAAATGTTATTTTTTTACTGTTGATTTCAACCTGTGAAGCTCCTATATGCTGAGTGATTCCACCGGCTTCAAGCTGAGTAACGGACGTATCCCTTATTGCATCTAAAAGCGAAGTTTTTCCATGGTCAACATGACCCATTACGGTTACTATAGGAGGTCTTGGCTGCAATTCCTTTTCATCATCTTCATCTGTTTTAAATAATGAATCCTCTAAATTTTGCAGTTCATCAACAACTTCTATTTTATTTACTTTAGCGCCTAATTCTTCCCCAATCAATGCTGCGGTGTCATAGTCGATTTCCTGGTTCATGTTAGCCATTACTCCAAGCAAAATCAACTTGGATATTACAACATTTACGGGAATACCCAATTTGTCTGCAAACTCTCTTACTACAATGGAATCCTCCATACTGATGGTTTTAATCTTATGCTGTTTTGGCTCAGGACGGCTTTGCTGCTGGGGCTTTTTCTGTTTTTGCTTATCCCTGCCAAACTCCTTTTTTGGCTGTTCCTTTTTTTCTTCGCCTTGCGATGATTTTGCAGCTCCCGATTTAGTTTGGGCATGCTTTTTAACCGGTGATAATAATTTCTTATCTACCTTTTTAAGTTTTGCCTGATTTAAATCTATTTTTTCATCAACCAACGGCTCATCATCTATAATGACATTTTTGCTGCTTTTCACAACCTTTGTTTTTTTACTGCTATTACTAAGACTTAAAGCTTTTTTAAATCTTAAAACTTCTAAGTCCGTCAAGGAACTCATATGATTTTTTACAGTAATTCCTAATTCCTGTTCAACCAACTTTGCAAGATCTTTGCTGTTCATTTCTAATTCTTTTGCAAGTTCATATATTCTCATGCAATCACCTCCGGTTTATACATTATTTAATAAATACGATGCTATGTTCTTATCATTTACTGACAAAACACTCACCACCTTTCTTCCAAGGCTTCTTCCAAGTATTTCTTTTTCACCAAATTCAATATATGCGCAATTATATTTATCGCATATAAATTTAATATTTTTTTTTGTTTTATCTGAAGCGTCAGATGCTATTACAACTAAAGTGCTTTTATTCTTCTCAATATCTATACAAGCAGCATCAAAGCCAATGGAAATATTTCCGCCTTTTCTCGCAATACCTAACATTGAGTATATTTTATGCATCTTTTTCAATATCCGCCTTTATTGTTTCATATACTTCCTCAGGTATTTCCGACTCTAATGATTTTGATAATCTCTTTGTTTTGATTGCCTTGTTTAAGCATTCAATATTTTTACAAATATACGTACCTCTACCGTTAAGTTTTCCTGTGGGATCGAAAAAGATTTCATTTTCCTTGGTTTTTACTATTCTGCATAGTTCTTTTTTTGGAAAACTTTCCATGCATCCGATACATTTTCTCATTGGTACTTTACGAGTTTTCATACTTCCTCCCCTGCGCGCTCCTCTAACTGTGATTCGCTTATTATGTCAATTTTCCAGCCTGTAAGCTTAGCGGCAAGCCTTACATTTTGTCCTTCCTTTCCTATTGCTAAGGAAAGTTGATTGTCGGGAACGACTGCCACTGCTGTTTTTTCCTTTTCATTGGCGGTAACCTTAACTATTTTTGCAGGTCCTAAGCTGTTGGCAATAAATTTTTCGGGATTTTTCTCATAAATTATAATGTCGATTTTTTCCTGA
This sequence comes from Clostridiales bacterium, assembly GCA_003487955.1. Classification (GTDB taxonomy): domain Bacteria; phylum Bacillota; class Clostridia; order Tissierellales; family Sedimentibacteraceae; genus Sedimentibacter. The sequence goes on from DNNJ01000046.1 coordinate 8,070, forward strand.
TTTATTTCATCAATTATATTTTT
>DNNJ01000138.1 GCA_003487955.1 Clostridiales bacterium
GTGGCTTTGAAAAAAGCATAGCAAGAACACCCGGAAATTATTAGCTCTTATTATGGCTTTTTTCATTTTATTTCAAGGGGCTTACTTACTAACCCTCAAATTGCAAATGCGGAAATAGCAGATACTGGATAGAATGAATAAAGATGAACGCTTACTTCTTATGGATTATGAAGAAGCAACTATCACCGAAAGAGATAGAGAATCCACTAAGCCAGAAGATATTAGACGCTGCCTTCAAGCCGGAGTTTTGCCCAAATTCTACGAAAATACAATCTTAAGTATTGAGCTGCAAGAGCAGAATCAAATCAGTTGTTTTATCCGTAATGACGATGATACTGTTACCTGTCCGATGGGTTGTATTTTCAATAGGGTGCGAACCTTTAAAGATGGCAGTACCCGTTATCAGAACCGTTTGGCTTGCCGCAGCTGCCCCAACCGCTGTACTTCAGGGAAGAATTACAAGGTGGTTAAGTTCGGCCCAAATACGAAGTATGTACCGATTTTAATGTATGGCACATCTTTTAATAACCAGTTGCAAGTTTATCCGGAATCAGAAATTCCCTATAATGCATTCAAGTTGTTAAAGAAGCGGACTAAGAAAAAGGTAATTATACATATTCGTGACGATATAGCAACGCAGAAGTTGCGATTATGCTTATCCGAACATCCTTTTGGTACGGTTAAATGGTTTCATGGTGCCCCTATATAAAAAAAGGAAGTTCAAATTTTGATGCCATCCATGGCAAATTTGAACTTAGGCACATCCTGTGCCGTCAAAAAACCACAGGCGAGCTGGGGCTTAGTTTTCTTGCGTATAATTTGAGACGGGCGATCAATATGGTGGGAACTAAGAGGTTAATTGAGGCCATGAAGGCATAGGAGCCTTCTTTTTTTATTATTATGGCGTTTGCATTTTTGGAAACCGGTAAAAAGTTAAAAATCAGGTGCAAAAGTTATGAAAAGCCTGAAGGATAATCGAGTAGGAGGTAATCAATTATTTTAATTCCCGTCCTCTCACACCACCAAGCATACCGTTCGGTACTTGGCGGTTCATTAAGACAGTCTGAATTTCTCATACTGTGAAGATAAACTTTTAAAACCGTGATTAATCAGTCTCTGATTAGTTACGGTTTTATTTAAGATTGGACTTTTGGATACTCTCCAGTAACCTTTTCTTGTGTTAGCGAATTCCCATGCTTTATCTCTAGGTATTCCTAGTTTCATTAGGTTTTGAAAGCGTGTCTTTATTTTCTTCCAAGTTTTCCAAACACATGCTCTAAGTCGCCTTCGTATCCATTTGTCTAATTCTATCAATTTACTCTTCATATCCGCTAGTTTGAAATAGTTAACCCATCCTACAATGATTTCATTTAACTTCTTTATTCTGTAATTAAAGTTCATGCTAACATTTCTGTTAGTAATGTTCCTAATCTTCTCCTTAAGGCGTTCATACCTTTTGTTATGAACTCTAAATTTAATACCGCCTTTTCCATAATAGAAGCTGTAGCCTAGGAATTTTCTCTTAGTTGGTGTGGATACTGCTGATTTCTCAGCATTTACCTTCAGTTTTAGTTTTTGTTCTAGAAACTTTGTTATGTTTCCGAGGACTCGTTCTCCTGCTCTGGTACTTTTGACATAGATGTTACAGTCATCGGCATATCTGCAGAATCTGTGTCCTCTTCTTTCTAGTTCTTTATCTAGTTCGTTCAGTAGTATGTTGCTTAGTAGTGGGCTTAGTGGTCCTCCTTGAGGGGTTCCATCCTCTGACTTGACTGGCACTCCTTTGAGCATTATGCCTGAGTTAAGGTATTTTCGTATTAGTTTTAATACTCTTTTATCCTTTATCTTTCTTGATACTAGGCTCATTAAGAGGTCATGATTTACAGTGTCAAAGAATTTCTCTAAGTCCATGTCTACAACTTTTCTGTATCCTTCGTTTATATATATTTGGGCTTGTTTTAGTGCCATATGAGCATTTCTGCCTGGTCTAAAACCATAACTAGTATTAGAAAATTCCCTATCAAATATTGGGTTAATTACTTGATTTATCGCCTGCTGGATTAGTCTATCTATTACGGTTGGTACTCCAAGAAGTCTTACTCCACCATTTGGTTTGGGTATTTCTACCCTTTTGACAGGCTGGGGTTTGTATTTTCCTTTTAGCAGGTCTGCCTTCAAGGTTTGGTAATGTTCTTGTAGGAAAGGCAGAAGTTCATCTACCTTCATTCCGTCAATACCATGACTCCCCTTGTTAGCCACTACTTTTTTGTATGCTTCAAAGAAATTTCTCTTATCCACGATCTTTTCAAGTAGGTTTCCAGTATTAATTTCTGACCTGGCTTTCAGATTTGACATCGCCGACAAATCACTGTACACTCCTTGTTTACCTCGAGTTTCCAACTCTACTTCCGCAAGGTAGTCCAATTCTTTGGTTTTCTGTATTCTTTTCATGTTTGTTGAGATTGTCAATCTTACTCACCTCCTTAATGTTCAGCCCTTCCAAGATTATTCATGACTAACCTTGTACTATGGCCTCTGCTGACTT
>DNNJ01000292.1 GCA_003487955.1 Clostridiales bacterium
TTATTGTATCGTTAATTAACGATCTTCATCCTTAATCATTGCTACCATTCTTCCTTTAATGCCGTCATCCTTTAATGGCATTAATTATTGGTAATCTTTCTCTTTCGTTTCCATGACAAAGCGTCTTTCTACCGATCTTTCACGTAGAACATCAATTTTTTCCGGCACTTCATCGAAGTCAATTAGTTGAATATCAATGGTTAAATCACCTTTAGAAATCAAGTCAAGAACGTTTGCTATGTCTTCTTGTGTACCACCATTGGAGCCAACTACTTTTAATTGCCTTGTAATTAAAGTAGAAGTATTTAGCGGGAATTCTAGTGCTCCCATACCGACCACAACAACTTTGCCTTTGAAGCCAACTGTTGCAACAGCATCACTTAGAGTTTTTCCAAAACCGGCAAAGTCAATGATAACATCTAGATTGTCATCTTTGAATTCAGTGATACTTACAGCTGTCTTATAAGCACCGTCTGCTTCTATTTTTCTACGGGCGTTTTCGCTACGGGAAGCGGCATAAACTTCTGCTCCAAGGCCAATCGCTACACGAGCGCCGACTGTCCCTAAGCCGCCAATACCGATTATACCAACCTTAGTACCTTTTTTAACACCACCGGCTTGGACTACTGCATGGTATGAGGTCATACCAGCATCGGTAGAAGCTGCTGCTTGTGCAAGGTCTACATTATCCGGAACTTTTACTAACATTTCTTGAGGAGCTGTTGTGTAGTTTGCATATCCACCGTCACGGCCATAACCTGGACCAGCATCATCTGCAGTATACATAGGACATACTGCTACACGATCGCCGACTTTCCAGCCTTCAACACCAGGACCAACTTCGGTAATGACACCGGAGGCTTCGTGGCCCATAATAACCGGAACTTTCTTAATGATATTGCCAACCCAACCCGGGTCATCTAAAGCGCCAACGTCAGAGTGACAGAGACCACAGTTTGCGACCTTAATAACTACATAACCTTCTTTTGCCTTAGGGGTTTCTTGTTCTACTAACTTAAGCGGTTCCCCCGTACCTGTAAATTGCCAACCTTTCATTATAAATCCTCCTTAATTTTTTAATCACTTTGATAATTATATAATTAACTAACAATTTAAACAATGGATTAAGTCTTACAATTCTGTAATATTTGTTTATTCGCTTAATTTCGACATTGTTTTGAATATCATATGTCTGAAAGAAAGAATAATTGTAAAAATACTGTTAAATTTATAATGATATCTGTATTAATCGTTATTATCCGTTTACCATTGACAATTTTTTAATATTATTTGCTTAAATTATTTTTGATGGTATAATTGAAGAAATCTAAAAAAATACTCACGGAAGACTTAGAATTAAGAATGAAAATTAAGAATTAAAGAGGACTGTAGTATGTCAGAATATGCAAAACGAATGAAAACAATGGAGAAACCGGCTAATATTATAAAAGGCTTATTCAGTTCCATGATCGATCCTGATGTAATTTCCTTTGGCGGCGGGGCAATTGCAAGGGAATGTCTGCCTGTTGATATAGTAAGAGAAATTACCTCTGACATTATGACAGTTGAGGGAAGAGGTTATGAAATACTGTCTTAAAATAAGAATTGGAATTGAAAGATTAGGAAATTTAATTAAATCAAAGTTAATAGAGGAGGTAAAATGATAAAAAATAAGCTTAAAGAAAAGTTATATGCAGGAAAAGCTGCATTAGGGACATTCATTGTGTGCAATGCTCCGGATTTAGTTGAAATCGCAGGTTTGGCGGGGTTTGATTTTGTAATAATAGACAATGAACATGGGCCTATGAGAGCAGAAAGTACTCAACACTTGATTAGAGCAGCAGAAGTAAGAGGAATTACTCCAATTGTAAGAATCCCTGACAGGCAAGAGAGCACAATACTACATACTCTCGATATTGGGGCTCATGGAATCCAGGTTCCGCAGATTAATGATGCAAAGTCTGCTAAGGAAATCATAGAAAAAAGCAAATATGAGCCTGTGGGTAAAAGGGGTTTGGCTTTTCCAAGGTCGGCTGATTACGGCTTTTGTGATATTTCAAACTATACCGATAGTGCAAATGAAGAAACGTTAATAATCACTCACTGCGAAAATAAAATATGTTTGGAAAACCTTGAAGAAATATGTAATATTCCTGAAATAGATGTTATATTTTTAGGACCTTATGATATGTCCCAATCCATGGGAGTAACGGGACAGGTAACTCATGAATTAGTTGAAAATGCCGCTGAGAAGGTTCTCGAAATAACAAAACGATACAATAAAATAGCAGGTATTTTTACAGGGAACGGTGAAGCTGCAAGAAAACGTGCAGAGCAAGGATTTCAATACATAGCAATGGGCATGGATACAACATTATTCAGTGCTAAATGTAAAGAAGAAATAAGTAAGTTTCATATAAAAAACAACCAAAATTCGCTTTGTTTTAAATAAATTATAGAAATTCATATTAATTCAAAGCGATATATGTTATAATAGCAAATGTATGTGAGGCTGTATTAATTTTCTTAGGATAAAATAATATTGAAGGCATATAAATAAATATAAGCGTTTTAATTTCAAGCTTAATTTTAATAGCGGGAGTGAGTATATGGTATCGAAGAGGAAATACATTCTTACTATAGTTGTGGTTGTTTTTGTTACGGCCTTTCTTGTCTTGACTCTTGGGAATGTGTTCTTGGTTGAAATGGGACAAAAGGTGTTTTTATCAAAAGATGAATTTGTTCAAATGAAAGAAATATCTGAAAAGTACGCCAAACAAGAAAGTGTAATGCAAATAGCACAAACGGAGTTCTTGTATGAAGCTGATGAAGAAGTAATGCTTGAAGGAGCATTACAGGGAACATTAAGGGCTTTAGGCGATCCATATACACAGTTTTTGACTAAGGAAGAATTTGAATCTTTAATGCAGGATACGGAAGGTTCATATGAAGGCATAGGAGTTTATATAACTGCCGGTGATGACAATAAAATAATCATTGTTTCACCTATTGAGGATACTCCTGCAGAAAAGGCAGGACTGAAAACAGGTGATAAAATTACCCGTATTAACGGTGTTGAATATACTGCAGACCAGATTGATGCAGCAGTAAAGGTTATGAAAGGTGAACCGGGGACAAATGTAACATTGACTATTCAAAGAGCTGCTTCTGACGGAACTCAAAATGTTTCAGATATAGTTATTAACAGGGAGAAAATAAGAATTAAAACTATTAAGCCTGCAATGCTTGGAGAGGATATAGGATATATCAGAGTTACAACATTTGACATGCAGACAGCAAAGGATTTTAAAGCTGCATATGCGACTTTAAAAAATAAAGGTTTGAAAGGGTTGGTCATAGACTTAAGGTTTAATCCGGGAGGCATGATTAGCACCACCGTTGAAATAGCAGATATGTTTATGGGAGAAGGTATAGTAACCTACACAAAGACAAAAGCAGGAGAAATAGAATACTTCAAATCAGATGAAAAAATGGAGGATATCCCCATTGTTATATTAATTAACGAAGGAAGTGCCAGTGCTTCTGAAATTATGGCCGGAGCAATGAAAGATACTGATAGAGCAGTCTTAATTGGAAATAAAACATTCGGCAAAGGAATAGTACAGAAGGTTCAAAGATTCGGAAATGACGGCGAAGGAATTAAAATGACAATTTCTGAATACTTCACACCGGCAGGTATAAACATACATGGTGTGGGAATCGAGCCGGATATTGAAATTCAACTGCCTGAAGATGCAGAAGGTTACGGATATGAATTTTATGAAACTGATACCCAGCTTCAAAAAGCGGTTGAAGTATTGAGAAAATAATAAAAACATAGAGACAGATTATGATTATCTGTCTCTTCTATTTTTAAAGAATAATATTATTAACGCGGCTATTATTAAAAGAAACATAATCGGATAAATCATGAATATGAATCCGAAATCAATAGGCATAGCAAACCTCCTAATAAATCAGCACTGTTTTGTTTGGATCATCCCAAATAACGGTTTTTTCAATAGCTTCACTGACAAATCTAAGGGGTATCATTATGCGGTCATTTACTATTTTTGCAGGAACGTCCAAAGAATTAGCTTTCCCGTTAATATAAGCTGTGGCAGAGTTTGCCGGTATAATTATTTTTGTTGAGCCATGCTCCACAACTGCAGACTTTGAAGATTCTTCCCACCTTACGTTACAGTTTAATACTTCAAATACAGCTCTTAAAGGCACCATAGTTCTGTCGTTTTCAATAATCGGCCACTGAGCTATTGAACTGAAATCTATATATTGGTCATAAACCTTCACATTAACGTAATTGTCCGGCTTTTTGTCTGTAATGTAATTAAATGCGATTGAATTTAACCCTGTAATGGATACTGTTTCGCGAAGTCCCTGGAATTCAAATAATAAATTATAGTTTCCCGGCTC
>DNNJ01000053.1:0-1900 GCA_003487955.1 Clostridiales bacterium
GCTTCCACATCCTTGGCAAACCCTGAATCAGTTGCGGATACTTGAATTATATCTCCGTCATCCGCACTTTTCATTGTTTCATATACCTTCATAATAGGACCCGGACACTGCAATCCACTGCAATCTACTTGAATTGATGCTTTAATTTCGCTTGCCGCATCAGTTTTTTTTTCACTTGTATTGATAGTTACAGCCATGTCATTACTACTCTCTTTTTCATATTTATTGAAATAATCGTAATAAACAGATTTATAAAAGTTTGTTCCTGCAGGATAAACTAAAACATTTTTAAATCCATTTTCCATTAATACTCTGGCTGCATTATATGACCGTACTCCAATAGAGCAAAGTATAATTATATTATCATCTTTATTTAATTCATTAATTCTTTTTCGAAGCTGGCCTTGGGGAATGTTTACGGTTCCCGGCATATCAAATACCATGTGTTCTGCTTCCTCCCGTATATCAAGCAGTGTGTATTCATTTTGTTTTGAAGGGTCGATAGCATTCCATTTGCTGAATTTCACCTTGTTTTGAATAATATTTTCAGCCACAAATCCAAGCATATTGACGGGGTCCTTAGCTGAAGAATAAGGAGGTGCGTAAGCAAGCTCGAGCTCTTTTAAATCATATATACTTCCGTTCAAACCAATTGTTGCAGCAATTGTATCGATTCGTTTATCAACTCCGTCTTCTCCTATAATTTGAGCACCGAATATTTTTTGTCCATCTGATGAAAATATCAGCTTCAGTATCATTTCAGCAGACTCAGGATAATAACCGGCATGGGATTTTTGTGAAATGATTGCTGTATAGTAGTCCTTACCTTCAACCATTCCCATTCTGTTAAGAGTCTTTTCGTTGGTACCCGTTGATGCAACAGTTAAATCGAAAACCTTGGCTGCCGAAGTTCCCTGGGTACCTTTATATTCTTCCTGTGCACCATAAATATTGTTGGCGCATATTCTTCCCTGCTTGTTGGCAGGACCTGCAAGGGCTATCATTGCCTTGCCTTTGTTAATATATTCCTCAACCTCAATAACATCACCTATTGCATATATATTTGGATCTGATGTTTTCAGGTATTTATCTACAATTATTCCGCCTCTTTGATTAACTTCAAGACCTGCATCTTTTGCCAATTGTCCGTTTGGACGTACACCGATGGACAATATGACCATGTCTGCCGATAATGTTCTGCCGCTTGCCAATGTTATATTTACCAAGCCGTTTTCACTATTGAATTTGGATACCCCGTCTCCTAAAAGCAATTCAACATTATTTGACACCATATTTTCATGTACCAACTGTGCCATTTCATAATCTACAGGAGCCATTACCTGGTTCATTGCTTCGGCAACAGTTACGTTTAATCCTGCAAGATGAAGGTTTTCTGCAACTTCAAGACCTATGAAACCTCCGCCTATGACAACTGCATTTTTAGGGTTCTTCTCATTGATAAATTTCTTTATTTTATCTGTATCGGGTACAGTCCACAATGTAAAAATACCAGGTGAATCAATACCTTCGATTGGAGGTTTTAAGGGTGATGAACCGGTGGATATAATCAGGACATCATAACTTTCGGTATAAATTTCACCGGTTTTTAAATTCTTAACATCCACGGTTTTATTTTCTCTGTTAATGGAAATTACTTCAGACTCTATACGCACGTCTACATTATATTTGCTAGACATTGCTTCCGGAGTCTGCAGCAGCAAGGATGACCTTTCTTTAATAACATTTCCTATATGGTAAGGCAGACCACAGTTGGCATATGATATATATGGTCCTTTTTCAAACATTATTATTTCTGAAGTTTCATCAAGTCTCCTTAGTCTTGCTGCAGCAGTTGCACCTCCTGCAACACCGCCTATTATTAAAATTTTCTTATTCATAT
>DNNJ01000053.1:2179-2831 GCA_003487955.1 Clostridiales bacterium
TATTAAATTTTTTACTTCTTTATTTATAATTTTATAATATATTTCCGTTCCGTTTCTTTCCGCTGATAGTATGCCTGCTGATTTAAGCTTGGAAAGATGTTGAGATACAGTAGGCTGCGGAACATCTAAGCAGCATTGAATATCAGTAACATTGCTTTGATTTTCTTTTATCAGCATTGCCAATATGCATAGCCTTACAGGATGTGCTATTGATTTGAACAGTTCTGCCTTTTCAGACAATAATTTTTTGGTTTCTTCCTTATTACTGAAATCTATCATTTCTCCTCCTTGTATTATAATATTAGTATATTAGAATATTAGCATATAATAATATAAAATGCAAGAGATATTTTATTGTTTTTTAAGAAGTTGGTTAATTTATGGTTAATTTTATAAAATAATGGTAAAATGTAAATAAGAACATTAATAATGAGGAGCACTATGGAAATTATAACATCTTATGAAAAGTTACAAGAACTTATTAAAAATAACGATATGCTGATGATTTATTTTGGAAGTAAGGCATGCGGCGTATGCAGCTGTATGATGCCTAAAGTGGAGAATATGATTAAAAGATATCCAAATATTAATGCCGTAATGGTTGAAGCAGATAAGAGCTTAAGCAGATCGGAAGAGCGTCGTGTAGGGAAAG
>DNNJ01000286.1:0-2101 GCA_003487955.1 Clostridiales bacterium
TATTACGCTATCTGAGTAAGAATTAACTTTGCTTGGCATTCTCATTGAATAAATCACACCTCTTTACTAAGTACCCTATTATTATCTCACAGGCATCTTTATGTTTTTGTCCAACCTGCAAAAACAGATTGTCTATTAATAAATTCATTATGTATTCCTGGGGATCTGCAATATCCCCATTATTTTTAACTCCGCCATCAAGCATCAATGAAGCAGATTTCATTAATCCACCAAACATATTAGTATCAAATCCAATTTCCTGCTCAAGACGGCCGCATATTCCATTTACTGTTTTATAAAGACGAGCCATGCTTGCGTTAATCTTATCTTTAAGGAATGGCTCATGGATTTTGCGTTCAATTTCTATTAAGTCTTTCATATCAGTGCCTTCTAAACCCTTGGCGTTTTTTATTTTATGTACTTCCCGTAAAACAGACTCAATTTGATTTTGAAATTTAATCCCGGATATCTTATCGAGAAAAGCCTGGGTAGCAGCACATCTTTTTTTGCTTTCCAATAAATCTGTTATTTCATCCGCTGACATTTCTGAGACGATAGGGGCACAATCATCCGAACATAGTGCAACAGCATTCTCATAATGGTCACTTTCATTGGAGGGCTGTTTTAGATATACAATTTCACAATTTCCAACAGGTATTTTCCCTCGCTTTGGAATACCAAGCTTTTTTCCACATTTTAAGCAGTTGCCGTTTGCTTCTGATAGCAAAGTAACCAGTAGGGAATCCTCCTGTACGATTGCAGGTTTTAGCAATTTAATTTTATCTACAACATATCCTGCTACATCCTCGGCAAATTCTGTATCGGCCTTACCATTTTTAACATTAGTTAGGGAAAGGCTCGCTGCTTTATCAGTAATTAAATTAATCTTATCAATGCGGGAATTAAACGAAACTATATAGTCGTAATCGATTGACTCTATTATTTTCTTGCCATATCTGTTTGTTGTTTTTGTAGCGATATATAGAAAGATGCCAGCCAAGAACGAATGAAATGAGAATTCAGCTTGGACTGCCAATTCTTTCTTTGTAATCCCATTGACTAATTCAATATTCGTATCATCCTCAATGCCATGCATTTTACTTTTAATCATCTCAGGCCTGTCATTGGCGATAATATCTTTGCAAGCAAGAATTATTTGCTTTGATAAATTTTCATTTAAAAGTCCAAGGACATGGTCTTTAAAATATAAAGCCACCTCTTGGGGATTAGCGGTACGGGCTGGGTCAGTAACATCTTTAGGTAAATTTTGCATGGAACGCAATAATTTAGAGGTAACATCCTCACGAACCCTGTCGGGGTTTTCCTGTCCGGCAAAGGTGAATTCATAATTTGGTGCAACAGAATGAAGCAGTGCCTCACACAGCTGCTTATTATCAACATTAACTGCCTTGCACGAAACAAGCACAGCCAGGTATGAACCAAAACATAACCTCATGCCGACCCCTCCCTTTCAAGTGAAACGTTGTCTATTTATTGTCCTCGTCGACATAGTCGACAATATCTCCAATATTGCATTTGAGTGCTTTACATATACGCGCCAAAATATCCATGCTGACCGGAAGATCTTTGCCCAATTTCGCCATTGTAGTGCTGGTTATGCCGGTTTCAGCCATCAAATCTTTTTTCAACATTTTTCTATCTATTAATAACTTCCATAATTTATTGTAGCTAAACGCCATAGTATCGCCTCCAAATGAATGTTGCTCCAAAACAATCTGTCTGGAATATTTTATCATATGACATCGCCAATATCAAGGTTAACTTTATTAACGCTGATATTGGCTTCGTAAATTACAATGTTTAAATGGAAAACTGAATACTCATTAAAAATTAGCTACTCCCACTCTATGATGTAGCTATTCCCGCTCCTCCAAGCTTGTCCCATAAATTAGTAAGCTGTTATTGTGCAAGGCAATAGCAGCTTTTTTATATGCCCAGGCAGCACGAATTCAATCGAAGGGAGGGATATTTGTATGAATGAGATTAGGAATCTTAGCAAAAAACGTGTCGGTGATGTAAGTGAGGATGGACGGATGTTCGTGATACAAATAAAAGACTGCATTACTCGAATTAGGGCAAA
>DNNJ01000286.1:2273-2503 GCA_003487955.1 Clostridiales bacterium
ATTACTCGAATTAGGGCAAATGCTGACGGAACATTAGAAATTACTCATGAACATGTAAAACCAGCAGTGTAAGTACAATCTCAACATAATGAAATCCGCCAGAACGCAAGACGGCAGTGCGGAATCCTCTGACAAAGGGGGTTCTCCTGCCGTCTTGTTTCATTTTGCGGATTCGGCGGCTCTGGCGGATTTCAAAAATTTGAAATCCAAAGGAGTCGATTTAAATGAAG
>DNNJ01000286.1:2763-3572 GCA_003487955.1 Clostridiales bacterium
AGCTAGTGCCTGTAACAGAGGAAGTCTATTTGACTTATTACCGTATGAGACGCCGTGAACTTCATCTACAAGAAAAGGATGCAAAACATGGTGTGTTCTTTTATAGTGCCCTGGATACAAGTGAAACTAATGGAGAGGATGCAATCCCTGATTTAATCTCGCCCCGTGTGGAGGATATTGTGGTGGACAAGCTTATGGCTCAGCGTCTTCATGACTGCATAAAGCAGCTTACTGATAAGGAGCAGGAGATAATCGATGGACTGTTCTTTCAAGAAAAGAGCGAATCGATGATGGCTACTGAAATCGGTATATCTCAGCAGCTTGTCAATTACCGAAAGCAGAAAATCCTAATTAAATTAAAAAAACTGCTTAATTTATAATATTTGTAGATCCCCTCACGAAATCAGGTTAATAGTGAGGGGGTTTTTTTATTCTCCCAACAGTTCTTTGAAAATTTCATATCTGATGGCATGAATATATTAGCTGATACCTACGAATAAGGTGATGTGGAAATGAAAGGGATTGGCATTGTTACCAGGATTACCATCCTGTTTAGTGCAGGTGGCAGGTATTGATTATGGACAGGTCCAATGTCGTACCCACAGTACATAATCATGTGCAATACTACGCAATATTACATAAAACAACAAATAGTAGCTGCCATTTTGACATTATTGTGCTATAATTATTTAATAACGATCAATTAGGATATTTGTGCGAATTTATCAAAGTGAGGTGGCTTCTATGCCTGGAACAATACATAACGACAGATGGATATCCCTGCAAGAAGTTTGCGACTATCTTGGGGT
>DNNJ01000355.1:0-1243 GCA_003487955.1 Clostridiales bacterium
CCTTTATTACTGACATATGTCACCTATAATTTCATTATACATCATTATCGACATATGTCAATAACCTTTTTAAAAAAACTGCAAAAAGTTTTTGCAGTCTTTTAAATTCTGAGATTACGGGCTAAAGCTCTCAGAATGACAATTAATTACAGGTTATGATAAATGCTTAGAATTTACTCAGGCGGATTTCAGCTTTGAATAAATCACCGTCAATGCTTAGCTCAAGTAAGCCTTCCTGTACTTCCATTAAGCTTTTAGCAATTGCAAGCCCTAATCCGCTTCCCTCTGAGCTTCGTGATTCATCGCCTCTTTTAAATCTTTCCATAAGTTCATTAACTGGAATATTCAGTTCACCGGCAGATATGTTTTTAAAGCTTATCGAAACATTGTTTTCATCTTCTGATATTTCAATATAAACCCTTGAGCCTTTCAAAGTATATTTGAAAATATTTGACAAAAGATTTTCCATTACTCTGCTTAAGAGCCGCCCGTCTGCCATGGCATATACTTTTTCATTTGTGGCTGAAACTTTAAAAATCAAATTTGATTCGTGTATTTTCTCGTCCAATTCCCCCAACAGTTGTTCAATCAAGGAATTTATATGAACCCTTTCAAATTTTGGCTCAATGCTGCCGCTGGTTGCTTTTGCAGCTTCAAATAAATCTTCGGTAAGGTTTTTTAGTCTGTTGGACTTCCTTTCCAATACATCCAAGTATTTAGGAGCATTATTGGAATCTAAGCCTTCTCTTTTCAACAAATCCACATAGGATATGATTGATGTGAGAGGTGTTTTAATATCGTGGGATACATTTGTAATGAGTTCGGTTTTAAGTTTTTCGCTTCGCACTTCGCTTTCAACCGCTGATTTAAGCCCTGAAGTTATTTCGTTGATATCTTCAGAAAGCCGCCTGAATTCACCTTTTCCTTCTAATCTTATCTTATAATCGTAATCACCGTTTTTAGCAACCTGCAGTCCTTCTTGTATTTTGTGGAAATGTGTTACTTTATTATAGATTATATATGTTGAAATAAATAAAATTCCGGCAACCAGTAAGGGTTTATTCGCTGCGTAAACAGAAGCTATAATAACTAATATTGCCGCTCCTATGGTTTTGTACATGAGGGGCCCTGATGCTGCCATATTTATTAATGTTTCAACCGATTTTGATAAAATTATATAAATTACCGAATGTTTAATAATAGTTCTTTTTTTAATATGCCTTGCCAAAGAAAGAACAAGTAT
>DNNJ01000355.1:1513-3571 GCA_003487955.1 Clostridiales bacterium
AGATTTTCGCTGGTAAATTTGATATTTAATACATTGTAAAATTCCATCCTGCAACCAGCCGCAATTCCTGCAATAAGCGCTAAATTTATATCCGTATACAGGTTATCGAAAGAAGTAAGATGTATTTCATCGTTTCCTGCCACTTTTCCTGCTGATGATATAAGGTATGAAAAATTCGCTATAACCAAAAGAATACATATAATTATTACAGCTGTGTTTCTTATTAATATCTGCCTGTCTGAATTCCATCTGTTTGCCCTATATAAAAGTGCATCATCTTCTATGGCGGCATAAATACGCATGTTTTTATTAAAGGTTTCTGATTCAAATATATCAGTCAACGGGTCGGAAGCACCGCCTCCGTTTTCGGGGCTCAATTCAATTCCCTTCTCATTTAAAATAATGTATGCATTACGCAATAAATAAAATTCTTTATTTGGATTGCCTGTGTTCGTTGTTTCATTTTCGCCGTCTGTTGCATAATAAATATAACCTTGAGGCAGATTCAGCTCACTGATTATTTTTTCGTAGTTTGCCAAGTCTGAACTTATTATTGATTCTTTTATTTCTTGGATTTCCTGCTGTTGCTGGATAAAAAATAGCTCTCTTATTTCTGAACTGTCCTCAAAATTATTTTCCGCAATATAATTATTGTATAAATTGGTGAGCTTCCAATTATCTTTAATTCCTATATTTTCAACGGTTCCTCCGCTTAAAATATATTCCTCGTTTTTATATACCCTCAATATAAATTCAAGACGATTTACGGCATACCTAAGGTCATTACTTATGGTGTCACTTTCCAAATAATTTTTAACCGCAATGCTCTCATAATTCTTGACCTTCAAATAAATATTCAAGGCTGAAGAAACTCCTATCAAAAGAAAAACTATAAACAGCAAAAATGCCGATAATTTAGTTATATATTTCCCTTTAAATATCTTCCACTTTGTAACCAACACCCCACACCACCTTAAGGTACCTTGGATTTTTAGGATCAATTTCTATTTTTTCTCTTATTCGTCTTATGTGGACGGCCACTGTGTTTTCCGGATTGAAAGAAGGCTCGTTCCACACATTTTCATATATTTCATCTATAGAATATACTGTTCCTTTGTTTTTGGTTAACAAAAGCAATATTTTGTATTCAACGGGAGTAAGCTTTACTAATTCCCCGTCTATAGAAACTTCTTTTCTTCCATCGTCAATCATCAGGCTTCCTGTTGTATACAGGTCGATTTTTTCCATATCCAAAGCTCCACCTAATGCCGTATATCTTCTAAGGTTTGATTTCACCCTTGCAATAAGCTCCAACGGATTGAATGGTTTTGTTATATAATCATCTGCTCCCATATTAAGCCCCAATACTATGTCTGTTTCTTCGGATTTTGCTGACAGCATAATAACCGGTATGTTTTTAATCTCCCTTATTTTTGTCGTAGCGGTTATACCGTCCATTTCCGGCATCATTATATCCATTATTATTAAATGTACTTCATTATTTTCGGTAATTTCAATTGCTTGCTTTCCTGAATAGCATTTTAAAATATTGTATCCTTCACTTTTTAAATAGGCTTCAATTGCATCTACAATTTCTCTGTCGTCGTCGCAAACTAATATGTTGTTCATTTTTCCCTCCTGAATTATTAAAGGTATGTTCCGGTAGTCATCCTGAGCAAAGCGAAGGCTCGGTTCAGAATGACATTTACTTTTTGAGTTATTATCTTATCACATTATTCTAAAAATATAATTAAAAAAGCGGGGTGATGTCCCCCGCAAGTACGGGGACATTCCTTCAAAGGTTATCCCACAAAGAGTAACCCAACTTTGAAGGTGTGTCCCCCTTCCTTGAAAGTTTTATTTATATTTATTTAATCCATTTCGAACTGCTTCTATTACTGAATCCTCCAAGTCAATTCTGTAATTCCGTGATACTGTTCTTTCTCCTTTAGTCAGGTCATAGTCCTGACCGTTCCACAGCACGGCTAATTTTATACGGTCATATTTATCAATCGTGTTAAACATATTTTCAAACCACTTAGCTTTATCTCCTCCCAT
>DNNJ01000153.1 GCA_003487955.1 Clostridiales bacterium
GCTACATATTTATCTATGAAAGATCAGCTTGACTTGGTTATAGTAACTGAGAAGAACGATAAAATGTACAACCAATACGGTGTTATGATGGTAAATCCTGAAAAATATCCGATTAAGGAAGCTGAAGTTCAGGAGTTCATAGAATTTATACTTTCTGAGGAAGGACAAAATCTAATAGCAGAATATGGTGTTGAAGAATACGGACAACCACTCTTCATACCAAATGCAAAATAAAAGGTGAAGTAATGTTTGAATTTATTGAGGGTTTTTTCACAACTTATAGTGACATATTGCCGGTTATAGCACTTTCTTTGAGAGTATCATTGACTGCTGCTTTTATTGCTTCTTTATTTGGACTAACATCAGGTGTTATAGTTGCTTTAAATGAATTCAAATTAAAAAAGCTAATCATGAGGGTTACAAATACCCTCATGAGTTTACCTCCTGTCTTAATTGGGTTGTTGGTTTATATGTTAATATCAAGAAAAGGTCCATTGGGGAGCTATGGACTGCTTTTTACACCTACGGCAATGGTTATTTCTCAATGCATTCTCGTTTTTCCTATCATATTTGGTCTCACTGTATCTTCTGTATCTGAAGCAGCCAAGGATATACAACTTACGTGCATAACATTGGGTGCCGGCAGAAGAGACACTTTATTAACCATTTTAAGTGAATGCAGAATGCAGCTTTTGTCGGTTGTAACTGCAGGCTTTGGAAGAGCAATATCGGAGGTTGGGGCTGTTATGATGGTTGGCGGAAACATAAGGGGAAAAACTAGAGTTATGACAACCTATATTGCTTTAGAAACAGGAAAAGGTAATTTTGAAGAAGCTGTATTTATTGGAATTGTATTACTTTGTATATCATTTATAATTAATATAATACTATACAGGATACAGAGGAGGGAATAAATGATTATTTCAGTTGAAAATTTGGTGAAAGATTATGGAAACGCCCGTGTCCTGAATATTGAAGCTCTTCAATTAAATGAAGGAATTTATGTAATATTAGGTTCAAACGGAAGCGGAAAAAGTACTTTGATAAGCTTGATATCTGGTTTATTAAAGCCAAGCAGCGGGAATATTTTATACAACGGCAAAAAATTCGATGCTTCTATAAGAAATCATATTTCTGTATTAGTTCAAAAACCATATTTATTTAAAAAGTCATCTTATGAAAACATAATAAGTGGATTAAAGTTTAAAAAAATAAACAAGGAAGAAATAGAATTAAGATTAGAAAAATATCTTCATTATTTAGATGTGGAGCTTTTACTAAGAAAAAAATCTCACTGGCTTTCAGGAGGAGAAAGGGCAAAAATAGCACTTTTAAGAACAGCAGTATTGGAAACTGAAGTAACTATATTGGATGAACCTACCGCTGCCATGGATATTGAAAGTACATTTAAAGCTGAAGAGCTGCTTAAGGAGATAGCTGCAAATAAAAGAACAGTGATTGTTGTAACTCACGATGTATTTCAAGCGAGAAGAATTGCCGACTATGTACTATTTATGGATAAAGGCAAAGTTATTGAAATAGGGCATAAAGATGATGTGTTGGACAATCCTCAAAGTCCACTTTTAAAACAAATATTGAATAAATAAGTATAACTTGTTAGAATTAATGATAGTTATACTTTTTACATATAAGGAGACCATATGATAAAAACAGGAATACTTACAATAAGCGACAAAGGCTATCGAAATGAAAGAATCGATAAAACAGGACCGGCAATAAAAGAATCTTTGGATAAAAACATATACATTGCAGAGTATTATAAAATAATACCTGATGAAATGGATTTGATATGCGAAGAATTAATTCATATGTGCGATGAGAAAAAACTTGATTTAATTCTCACGAACGGAGGAACAGGTTTTGCCAAAAGAGATGTAACTCCGGAGGCTACGCTGAAAGTAATACAAAGACAGACTCCCGGCATACCTGAAGCAATGAGGCAAATGTCTCTTTCAATAACACCCAAAGCAATGCTTTCAAGAGCAGCAGCAGGCATAAGAAACAGCACATTAATCATTAATCTTCCCGGAAGCCCGAAGGGAGCAGTAGAAAATTTAAGCTTTATTCTTCCTGCACTTCCGCACGGCATTGAAATATTAAAGGGCACAGGGGGAGAATGTGCAAGATAGGAGAGTATATGGAGCTATTTAATGTATTGACGGTAAAAGAAACTTCAAAAGTAATAGATGAAAATTTTAATTATGAGATGGGCGGGGAAGATGTAACATTAGCTGATGCAGAAGGAAGAATTTTAAAACATACAATAGCTGCAAAGGATAATGTTCCTGATTTTAAAAGGTCAACAGTTGACGGATATGCTGTTTATTCAAAGGATACATTTGGGGCAAGTGAATCCATTCAGTCAATTTTGGAACTGAAAGGCGAAATATTAATGGGACAAGAAGCAAAAGGCGAAATATCCATCCCCGGACAATGTTACTATGTTCCTACCGGAGGCATGCTGCCTAAGGGTGCTGACTCTGTAATAATGATTGAATATACGGAAAAACTAGACGAAACTACCATTCTCGCTTCAAAATCAACTTCACCGGGAGAAAATGTAATTGAAGTGGGAGAAGACATAAAAAAGGGCGAAACGGTTATACGAAAGGGTACTAAATTAAGAGCCTATGAAATAGGTGTGCTTGCAAGCCTTGGCTTTTATAATATTGAAGTATATAAAAGACCGGTAATAGGAATAATATCAACAGGAGATGAAATTGTACATCCGTCGGAGAGTATAAAGACAGGGCAAATCAGGGATATCAATACTTATATGTTAAATTCCCTTGCCCTTGATAAAGGATGCTCTCCTGTAAGATACGGACTTATAAAAGATGAATATGAACTGCTTAAAAGCACTGCCGAGAAAGCATTGTCTGAATGTGACATAGTATTGATATCCGGAGGAAGCTCTGTAGGTAAAAAGGATAATACGGTTAAGGTTATCAAGGAACTTGAAGACAGCGAACTTTTGGTTCACGGAATATCCGTAAAGCCCGGCAAGCCTACCATAATCGGAAAATCAAAGGGGAAAATAATATTTGGTCTTCCCGGACATCCCCTTTCATGTGCAGTAATATTTCAGGTAGTAGTTAAGTACTACATTGATAAAATTACGGAGCATAAAGAAATTTTATATCCCATAATATGCAAATTTAAATTTAATTATCATAAAGCTAAGGGGCGGGAAGAATACCTGCCTGTCACTATTGAAGAAAAGGATGATGAGTTTTCAGCTTCACCGGTATTTGGAAAATCAGGCTTAATAACAAGTTTTTCCAAAGCCTACGGTTATAT
>DNNJ01000418.1:0-2772 GCA_003487955.1 Clostridiales bacterium
AGGTACAGATTATGAGTTAAAGATATTCAATAATTTCAACATTCATATAAACAAGGGAGAATGTACGGCAATATTAGGAGCAAACGGCTGCGGTAAAAGCACATTGTTCAACATAATAAGCGGTGCTTTAATGCAGGAAAAAGGAATTATAACATTAAACGATAAAAATATAAACAATTTAAAAGAAAATGAAAGAGCTCAGTTTATAGGAAGGGTGCACCAAAATCCATCGGCAGGCGTGTCACCGTCGCTTACCATATTGGAAAACATAAGCCTGTCAGACAAAAAGTGTCAGAAATTCACACTGAGAAAATTAATAAGAAAAAATAAAACAGACGGTTATAAAGAAATCTTAAGAACCCTTGACTTGGGGCTTGAGACCAAATTGGATACAGAAGTGAAATACCTTTCAGGAGGACAAAGGCAGTCATTGTCATTGTTGATGGCAACAATGAACAAACCTGAACTATTGTTGCTCGATGAGCACACAGCAGCTCTCGACCCTAAAACATCAAGGTTGGTGATGGAAAAAACTCAGGAATTAATCAGAACTCAAAATATTACAACAATGATGATATCCCACAACGTAAGGGATGCCGTTAAATATTCCGACCGCATAATCATGCTTGACAAGGGAGAAATAATACTTGATGTAAAAAACGGTCAGATAACGGAAAAGGAATTATTGAATATTTACAATTCAAGAAACTACGGCAGTCCGCTGACAGAAGCAGTATAAGAATGATTATTGTATTACAGTATGCAGTACAAAAAGGGCAGGAAAATAATTTTATCCTCCCTTTTTTTATATAATAGGAAAGTTCTCCTTTCCTATTATATAAAAAACGAGGATTGCAAAGGACGGGACGTCCTTGCCGTTAAGGGGGGTGCTCAGTAAAAATGCTTTTAAAAGCATTTTTACGCCGAAGGGGGACATAGGTCCCCCTAGCGGAAGTTGCGCAGCAACTTTTTTTATTGTTTTTGACACCTTAAAAACGGTATTGTATAATTAGGATGACAGTAGCAAGGAGGTAATTATGGAAGATATTATAAAACAAATTAAGAATAACCCGCTGTTTAACAATATGAATGAGGATGAAATAAAATTAGTACTTCAATGCGGCAATGCAACTTTTAATAGTTTCAAGGACAATCAAATCTTATTTGAAAAAGACCAAAAAGTTAAAAAGCTTGGAATTGTAATTGAAGGAGTGCTGAATTTAGTCTCGCAAAAATATAACGGCAACAGGGTTATAGTAACTACATTGGAGAAAAACGACTTATTTGGAGAAGCATTGATTTATGCTTCCGGAGGAAGTTCTCCATATGACCTTGTGAGTTCCGGAAAAAGCAAAGCATTGCTGATACCATATAAAATATTCTCCAATATGTGCTCTAATAACTGCAGCTATCATGCTCAGCTGATAAAAAACATGCTTACTATTTTGTCCGATAAAATAATTATGCTAAATAATAAAATGAGTATTTTAAATGCCGAAACATTAAAAGGCAGAATTGCAGTATATCTTTTATCCCTTCAAAAAAATTCAAACGCCATGATTTTTAACCTGCCGATGAACAGGCAGGAACTTGCAGAGTTTTTAAATGTTAAAAGACCTTCACTGTCAAGAGAGCTTTCCAACATGCAAAAGGGCAATATTATTGAAGTGTACCGCTCATCCGTTAAAATATTGGACATGGATAAACTGCGTGAATTAGCGGATTAATTTTATCTATTAATATTGAAGATGGGCACTTTGTGTGGTAAAATATTATATATTCACATATCGAAGGAGCGGTTATGAAACTTAAATTTATACATACATCAGACCTGCATTTAGGAAAAAAATTTGATATAAAAAACTTCAGTTTAAAAGAACGGGAAAAAAGAAGACAGGAATTATGGGATTCTTTTGATGAAATAATAAGGACAGCTAAAATAAAAGAAGTACAATATTTATTTATTGCAGGGGATCTGACAGATGGAGAATACATAAGCTATAAAAGTTTAAATAAGATTTCCGCTAAATTCAGCTCCATTCCCGACACAAATGTAATCATTACCTGCGGCCAAAGCGACCCGCGCAATATTAACAATATGTATGAATATATAGAATGGCCGGATAATGTATACATAATTAAAAATACCGAGACGGTTGAAAAACTGAATTTTCCAAAAAACAATTTGTGCATCTATTCAATAAGCTGGGGCAACCATGCAGAAAATAAAAAAACCCAGTCCATTTATGACATATCGGTTGATGATAACAAGCTCAACATTCTAATGCTTCATTGTGATATTGATTCGAATGACAGACTGCCGGTTAATATTGACGTAATTAAGAATAAGTTTGATTATTGCCCCTTGGGAGGAAGACATAATTTTCAGCAAATAACCGGCAATGTTGTATATTGCGGAACTCCTGAGCCTTTGTCATTTGAAGAAGAAGGCGAACATGGTATTATAACAGGAACCTTAGAAAAAAAGAATGCAGAATACTCATTTTTACCGGTTGCCAAAAGGAAATTCGTAAATCGACAAATTGAACTGAATATTTCATACAGTTTTAATAAAATATTGGATTTGATTAAGTTTTCCGGTGATCCTTTTTTCAATACTAAGGATTATGTGCGCATAGAGCTTACAGGAGAAGTAAATACCGATATTTCAATGGATGAAATTGAAAACGAAGCAAAACAGTTTTTTTATTACATAGAGTTTGAAGATAACTTTATATATGAGACCGAAAACAGAAATTATGAAGGCAATGA
>DNNJ01000418.1:3047-4059 GCA_003487955.1 Clostridiales bacterium
TTAGGGCTTGAAGTTCTCAGAAAAGAAAAGGTGGTAAAATAAAATGTACATAAACAGACTGCATTTGAGGGCTTTTGGAAAATTTATCAGCAGGAAAATACATTTCAGCAGCAAATTTAATATAGTTTTTGGTGAAAATGAAACCGGAAAATCTACCATACATAATTTTATTGAGTTGATAATGTATGGATTTGATGAAGATACATCCCGGTATAATAAGTATAAACCTTGGAACAGCCCCTTGTACAAGGGAAGTGTTGAAATAGGAAACGAAGAAGAAAAACATGTTGTATCAAGGGATTTTCTTTTAGGTACGGTGCAGGTTTTCAAAAAAACAAATGAAACAGCCGAAAATGAATATCCCATTGAGGGTATTGATGTTCCCGGAGAGCATTTCTTTAATATCAACAGGGTATCATATAACAATACTGTAAGTATCAGCCAGCTTGGAAATAAAACCGAAAAAGAATTGGCTGATGAGTTGAAAAATAAAATAACAAACTTAAGCAGCACAAAAGATGAAGATATTTCAATGGACAGAATTATGCAAAGCCTGTATAGAATCAGGGAAGAAGCAGGAAACGAAAATAATGATAAAACATTGTTGGGACAGTATTCGCTGAGATTGGCGGAGCTTAGAAACGCCAAAGAAAATTCCATGAATTCAAACAGACAGGTAATGTTTTTGGCAATGGAAAAGAAAAAGCTCCAAAGTAAAATACATGGACTGAATATACGAATTGAAGAGAAAAACAAGGAAGTTTCAGATTATGAGCTTTCTTTGGAGAAACAGAAATTCCTTAAAGCCCAGCCCATTAAGAAGGAAATAGACAATATTAATGATGAACTGAAATTAATTGAAGAAGATGTTACAAATAGCTCAAAAGAGGATTATAGGGAAGCATCTGAAACAGAAAGCAGTTTAGCTTCAATGAAAAATGAAAAACAAAGACTGCTTGAAGAAAAAGAAGAATGCCTTTCAGAGATTGAATTAAATGAACAAGATTTGTCT
>DNNJ01000418.1:4277-5301 GCA_003487955.1 Clostridiales bacterium
TTATATTCCTGAGGAGCTTGATATTGATAAGTTAAATATTGATTACGACATATATAAGGCAAATAACGAAAAACTAAACACCCTTAAAATGAAAATGGAAACAGGCAGGGAAAGCATAAACTCCATTAACATAGATGAGCTCAACAATTTTATAAATGATTACAGGGAAGTTGAAGAGCTTAATCATAAAATAGAAATAAACAATGTTTTAGCGGATAACAAAAATTATGAATTGATGAAGAAATTTGGCAAGAAACAAAGAGGGATAAGCCTTTTTACCGGTCTATTGGGAACGGCATTTGTATCCGCAGCAGCAGTATCATGCTATTTTGCGTATTATTACAATGAGTTTAACTATTATTACGGCGCCATAGGTTTTTTAATAGGGATAATATTCTATGTTTTTTCGTTGAGAAAAAGAAATATTGCCATAAACGCCAAGAAAGAAATTGAAAGCATGGAATGCGAATATGCTGATTATACATTATCAAACAATGAGCTGAATGAACAAAAAAATGAAATACTAAAAACAAACAATTATGAAGACTCTAATAGTATGGCTGATGATTTTGAAAAGAAAAGCATTGAAAAAAGTGTTTATGAAGAAAAGATCAAACTTCTTAATTATGATGATAATGCATTCAATGAAATTCAAGAAGAGAATAAAAAAATAGAAGAAAGACTTAAGAATAGTTTAAGCAGTTTAAATTTATCCTTGTCCGAAGATAATATTATTGAAATAAATGAAGCTTACAAACGAAAAGACATGGTAAAGAGCGAAACAGAAGAATTAAATAATAAAGTCGAAGAGCTTAACCGCGATATAACAAGGCTTGATAAGGAAATAAACTTTGAGGAAAGACGGTTGGAAATGATACTGAAAGCAAACGGTGTGGAAGATGTAGAATCATTTAAGAAAACAGTTGAGCTGAATGAAAAACACAAGGTACTATTAAACCGCAAAGAATATTCAGAAAAGATTCTGGAAAATATAATTGGCAGTACCGACTATTTTGAACTTAAA
>DNNJ01000419.1:0-11441 GCA_003487955.1 Clostridiales bacterium
GGCGTACCGGAAAAAATGAATTTGGTAAAAGGTACATTGGAAGGACATCAAAAAGGGTATGCATTTTTAATACCGGATGATATAAATCTAAAGGACCTTTTCATTTCACCGGTGGACATGAACGGTGCGATGCACGGAGACCGGGTGATTGTAAGACCTATGAAGGTGCTGGAAGACGTTAAAAGTCCTGAAGGGAAAGTTATAAGAATAATCGAAAGGGCTAATCAATATGTAATCGGTACATTTCAAAAAAGCAGGCATTTTGGTTTTGTGGTGCCCGATGACAAAAGGATTTCTTTTGATATATTCGTTCCAAAAGAAGAGTTTAACAATGCACAGGAAAACAATAAGGTTTCCGTAAAAATAACCGAGTGGCCTGACCAAAGAAAAAATCCGGAAGGGACAATAGTAGAGGTAATCGGTAATATTGAAGACACAAAAACACATATTGATGCAGTTTTGTTATCTAAGAAAGTAAGGCAGGTTTTCCCCGAGGATGTAATAAAGGAAGCTAAAAAAGTTTCGGAAGAAGGAATACATGAACAAGAATTAAAGCGCAGAAAAGATTTAAGAGGCCTTAATATAATAACAATTGACGGCAGTGATGCAAAGGATTTGGATGATGCAGTTTATGCCGAAAAGCTAAATGACAGTGAATACATGTTAGGGGTTCATATTGCTGATGTTACTCATTATGTTAAGGAAGACAGGAAATTAGATAAAGAAGCATTGAAAAGAGCAACCAGCATATATATAACAGACCGAGTTATTCCAATGCTTCCAAAAGAACTGTCAAACGGAGTCTGCAGTTTGAATCCCGGCGAGGATAAGCTTACTCTTTCTGTTGAAATGATAATAAACAATGACGGTAAGGTAACCGATTATAAAATATTTGAAAGCATAATGAACAACAGATACAGAATGACCTATGATGATGTGACGGAAATTATTGAAAATAATGGTGAAAAGCTTTCAGTAAAGTATAAGGATATTGTTCCAATGCTTAAGGTAATGGAAGAATTAAGCTTAATACTCAGGAGAAAAAGAGACATAAGAGGAGCTATTGATTTTGAATTTCCCGAAAGAAAAATCATAACCGATGAAAACGGCAAGGCAATTGATGTAACAAAATATGAAAGAAGAACTTCACATAAAATAATTGAAGAATTTATGTTAGTATGCAATGAAACTGTTGCAGAGCATTATTACTGGCTTAATATGCCCTTTGTTTATAGAGTCCATGAGGACCCGGATGAAGAAAAAATGTATGAATTCAGCAAATTCATTCATAACTTTGGTTATACTTTAAAGGGCAATGATGTGCATCCTAAAGAACTGCAGCAGCTATTAAATAAAATTAAAGATACAAAAGAAGAATCATTAATTAATACTATGATGCTAAGATCCTTAAAAAAGGCAATTTATTCACCTGATGCATCAACTCACTTTGGGCTGGCTGCAAAATATTATTGTCATTTTACATCACCAATAAGAAGATATCCGGACTTGCAGATACATCGAATTATTAAAGGACAAATAAACGGCAGATATTCCGAAGAAGCTTTACAAAAGCTTTTTGAGCGCACAGCAATGGTGGCTGAACAGTCATCCAAAATGGAAAGAGTTGCAGATGAAGTTGAAAGAGATACCGACAAAATTAAAATTGCTGAATTTATGTCTGATAAAATTGGCGAAGAATACGAAGGTGTTGTTTCAGGGGTAACCAATTTCGGTATTTTCATCGAACTTGATAATACTGTTGAAGGACTTGTACATATTTCCAATATGGTTGATGATTACTATATTTATGACAATGAGAAAAAAGAATTGTTCGGTCAAGGAAGTCATAAAGTTTTTAAAATCGGCGACTCGGTAAAAATTAAAGTTGATAAGGTAAATATAGCAAAGGCAGAAATAGATTTTGCATTGATTTGAAATTTATGCTATAATAAATCATAGATATTTGGCAAATAATATTATTAAGTTTTGTTTAAGGTTATTCTTTTATGATTATTAAAGAGGTAATCATTAACTGACCCCTATATTTCGGGGGCGTAAATGGTTTCGACGGGGATATAGAAGTAAGATAAGCGAGTCGTTGCGCTGAACAACGTTAAAAGCGGCAAAAACAAATAAACGCAAACGAAGATAATTTAGCTTACGCAGCTTAATTGCTGCAGCTTGTTCCGCTTAACCGACCTGTAGGTTAAACCGGAGCATCATTTAAATCAGGGAACTGCTTAAGGGGCTCTTCGACCTTAAGCTGAACAATCGAGGATAGCTGAGGTTACAGCTTGGACATAGGCGGTAGTTGAGGCGAAAAATAAATTATGTCCTGCACTCGGAGAAAGTCTTGTGGAAATATTTTCGGACGTGGGTTCGACTCCCACCGCCTCCATCAAATATGCGGCTAGCCGCAATGAATTAAAGGATTAATAGCTGTATTCAATTTTATGATTGAATATAGCTTTTTCATTATGCTATAATAGGAAAGAAGACGATTATATTAGATAAAGCTTAAGTAAAGGAAGTGACGATATAAATACGTTATTATTTTCTGTGGTAAACAGAGGTAAGGCAAATGAAGTGCTTAGTAAGGCACACGAATTCGGTGCAACAGGAGGAACTATCTTTTTGGGAGAAGGCACAGTTCAATCCAATAGATTATTAAATATATTAGGTCTTAATGAAGCCCAAAAAGAAATTCTTATGATAGAATGTACGGAACAAATATGCAGCGATATTCATGACAAGCTGAGTGAACACTTTATGTTTTCCAAAAAAAATAAAGGAATTGCTTTTTCTATTCCGTTCGTCCGGTGGAAATTAAAATCAAATGAAGAGGAAAATAGAGAGTTACATAGAGATTTCAATTCCTCACACTTTTGCATAATGACAATCGTAGATAAAGGCAGAAGCAAAGACTGCATTAAAGCTGCAAAATCTGCAGGAGCCAAGGGCGGAACCATAATGCACGGACATGGGGCAGGTGTTCCCACAGATTATTATTTCCCGCTGATTATTGAGCCGCAAAAGGATATTGTAGTTATTTTAACCTCGAAAGATAGTGTTACTGCAATAAAAGACAGGATAATAGAGGAGCTGGAGCTTTATAAAAAAGGAAATGGTGTTATTTTTGTGCTTCCTGTCATCAAAATGAGCGGGCTGGTAGAAAGTAAGGAGGTAAAGATATGAATCTATTGTTTGAAAAAACGAAAGAAGTTATTCAGACCTTGCTTCCGGTTGTTATACTGGTATTGCTGATTAGTTTCACCATAGTGGATGTTGGAACTGATGTTATAATACGCTTTATTGTAGGCAGCGTTATGCTTTTAATGGGACTTGCCATTTTCTTGTGGGGCGTGGATTTATCTATGAATTCAATTGGAGAGCACATGTCTCGTGAAGTGGCTACTTCAAGGTCAGTTTTAAAAATCGCAGTACTTAGTTTTTTTTTGGGTTTTTTAATTACCGTTGCAGAACCTGATTTATTGATTTTAGGTTCACAAGTTGAAGATGCTTCAGGAGGAACTCTTAATTCAACATTAATTGTATATATGGTATCCGTAGGTGTTGGAGTTATGATTTCACTTGGAGTTTTCAGATTATTAAAAGATGTGCCTCTTAATATATTTATGGCAATAACTTACTCTGTTATTTTTGTATTAGCATTGTTTGTATCCGAAGAATTTCTTGCTATTTCTTTTGATGCTTCCGGTGCAACTACTGGTGCTCTTACAACTCCTTTTGTATTGGCATTGTCTTTAGGGTTGTCCCAAGTAAAAGGCGGTAAGAAATCGGAAGAGAACTCTTTCGGACTGGTTGGCATTATGAGTGCAGGACCCATATTAGCTATTATGCTAATATCAATAATTTCAGGACAGAAAAACATACAGGGCGATGCTGCGGAATTTGTAGCAGCAGAAGGTGTATTAGGCCCCATGATAAATATATTCCCCACAATATTTATTGAATCTTTAGTAGCACTGTTACCTATATCTATTTTATTCTTTATTTATAATTTTGCTAAATTCAAATTACCAAAGGGTGAGCTTTTCGGAATAATAAGAGGACTCGTATTAGTGTTGATTGGTTTGGTATTGTTTCTTACCGCAGTTAACTCCGGATTTATGGATATGGGGAGGATATTAGGCATGGAAATTGCTAAAATGAATCCGTGGATATTGATAGGCATAGGTTTTGTGGTGGGTTTCATAGTTGTTCTTGTTGAACCTGCCGTCCATGTCTTGGGTGAGCAAATTGAAGAAGTTACCGGTGGTCATATACCTTTAAATTTGATTCGAATGACACTTTCCATAGGAGTAGCTATAGCAATTTCTCTGTCAATGGTAAGAATTCTGATTCCTGGGGTAAAGCTATGGTATTTTCTACTTCCTGGATTCGCCCTTGCAATTTTGCTTTCATTTAAAGCGGAACCTGTCTTTGTGGGAATTGCATATGATGCAGGAGGAGTTGCTTCAGGTCCTATGACTGCAACCTTTGTTCTTGCTTTTGCTCAAGGAGCGGCATCTTCTATAGAAACAGCTAATGTATTGGTGGATGGTTTCGGTGTCATAGCGATGGTAGCAATGGCTCCCGTATTTTCCATAATGCTATTGGGAACTGCTTTCAGATATAAGAAAGTTGAAGAATATACTCCTGTTGAAGAAAAATATGTTGTTACCTCATCCATTCCTGTAGAAAACAGCTTGCAGTATGACTGTATAATGGTAAACGTAGATAGAGGATTTGCTGAAAATGTAGTAGAGCTAGCTCGTCAATCAGGTGCAAGAGGAGCTACTATATTGCATGGAAGAGGAACGGACGAGCATCATAGGGTTATGTTACCTGTCATAAATGTAGAGTTGCAGCCTGAAAAAGAAACTATTTTATTTATTACAAACTCAAGCTACAGTGAGCAAGTAGCTGACAATTTATTAAGTGATAAAAGGCTTAGAGAGGAAGGGGATATAGTTATTTATATATGTCCTGTCGAAGATGCAATGATTAAGTATGATTTAAATAGAAAATGACTTGAGCATAAGCTGATTTCCGGGGACTCAAATATCGGAACAGTGAAAATCTCTTTGGGCGGAGTCGGCACAAACATAGGTGAAAACCTCATAAGGTTAGGAGTAAATACAAAAAACTTCGTAAAAAATATTTTATTTAATACATAGTTATGATATACTTGCTGTGGTAATTATATAAGTAGGAGGTAGCATGGGCAAGGATGTAATTATTGCTTGTGACTTCAGCAATAGGGAAGAAGTTTTAAGTTTTCTTTCGAAATTTTCTGAAAAAAAACCATATGTAAAAATAGGTATGGAATTATTTTACGCAGAGGGTTCTGAAATTATAAAACTCATCAGCTCAATGGGACATAAAATATTTTTAGACCTTAAGCTTCATGATATTCCGAATACAGTTAAGAAAGCTATGAAGGTTTTGTCGGAGTACAATGTTGATATGGTAAACATTCACGCAGCGGGAACCATTTCAATGATGGAAGCCGCTATTGAAGGTTTAACCCGCAAGGATGGTTCAAGACCGTTATTAGTTGCGGTAACACAATTAACTTCCATCGATGAAAAAAGAATGAAAAAGGAGATATTAATTGATAAACCGTTGCAAGAAGTGGTAATGCACTATGCAAAATGTGCAAAAAAAGCAGGCTTGGACGGGGTTGTCTGCTCTCCTCTTGAAGCAGGAAAAGTTCATGATGTTTGTGGTAAAGAATTTCTTACAGTAACTCCGGGAGTAAGATTTGCAGACAATGATTCGGGAGATCAGAAAAGACTTACGGCTCCTGCCGAGGCAAAAGAATTGGGCTCTGATTACATAGTTGTAGGAAGACCTGTTACACAAGCTAAAGACCCTGTAGAAGCCTATAGAAGATTTATAAGGGAGTTTGTGGGATAATTAGTCATAGTTAATGTGGTAACTTATGGTTTGACACTATAATTATTAAGTGCTATAATCATTCTACGTTAACGGTAGGTGGTATTATGTCGGATAGAATTGTTGCCAAAAATAAGAAAGCATATCATGAATATTTTATAGAAGATAAATATGAAGCAGGATTAGTTCTTGTAGGAACAGAAGTGAAATCAATAAGACAGGGGAAGGTTAATTTAAAGGACAGTTATGTAAGCATAAAAAATGGTGAAGCATTCGTTTATAATATGCACATCAGTCCCTACGAAAAAGGAAACATATATAATGTAGACCCCTTAAGACCAAGAAAACTGCTTTTAAACAAAAGGGAATTAAGAAAACTTATTGGATTAACAACCTTAAAAGGCTATTCACTTATACCTTTAAGTTTATATTTAAAGAATGGTCTTGTTAAAATGGAACTCTCAGTGGCAAAGGGCAAGAGAATCTATGACAAACGTCAAGATATTGCCAAAAAAGATGCCGAAAGAAGAATGCAAAGACAAGATGATTACAGATAAAATTATACTTCGAATAAGAGGAGAACAACAATGAAAACACTGTATGAAGGAAAAACAAAGAACGTCTTAAAAAATGAGGAAGACGGTTCGGTATATATCTTGTTCAAGGACGATGCAACAGGAGAAAACGGAGTATTTGACCCGGGCTCCAATACTGTGGGCGGAAGCGTGGAGGGCAAGGGGAAGATCGGTCTTATGATTTCCAAGTATTTTTTTGGACTCATGGAGAAAAACAGCATACCTACTCATTATCTTGGAGCGGATATAGAAAATGGTCTGATGAAAGTAAGAGCTCTGACTGTGCCAAAGTTAGAATTTGTTCTTAGATATTTTACAGCCGGCAGTATGTGCCGAAGGTTCAGTTTAGAAGAAGGAATTCCTTTTGATCCTCCTTATACCGAAGTTACGTTGAAGGACGATGAGCAGGGAGACCCTTTAATCAGCGAAAGATTGTGTATTATGAAAGGTCTTTTAAAAGAAGGACAGTATTATGAAGCATTAAGAATTACAGAGATGGTTGGAGAAGTTCTTAAGAAAGAGTTGGCACAAATGGCTCTTACATTAATTGACTTTAAAATAGAAATAGGATACGATGAAAACGGCAAAATGTATGTAGTAGACGAAATAACCCCTGATATCTGGCGTGTTCGTGATAAGGATGGTAAAATTCCAAATCAAATTGAATGCAGCAAACTTATTTTAGAAAAAATATAAACTATTGAGGTATAATATGTTATCCGAACTAATAAAAAACGGTTTTGGAGAAAAAGAGGATTTGAATTGCGCTGAAAAGATTTTGCAGGGAGCTAATATTGCATATAATCTAGGTCTGGATAGAGAGTCATTGAAATTGGCTTCAGGTTTTGGCGGAGGAATGGCAATTCAAGATAAGTGCGGAGCCTTAACAGCAGCAATAATGGTATTAGGAAAGCTTTTTGTAAAAGAAAGAGCACATGAAAGCGAGAGGATCAAGGAATTGACCAGAGAGCTATTTGATGAATACAATAGGGAAATGAGTTCTATTGACTGTAAACCCTTGAAAGAAATGTATAGAACTGAGGAATTGAAATGCAGTAATGTTATTCTAAAAGCAGCAGGAATATTAGATAAAATCGTGATGAGGGAACTTGAATAAATCTGATTGAAAAAAGGCCCGCTTTACAAATGAAGCGGGCTTTTTTAGTCTGTAATTTAATCACAGATTTTAAAGATAGATTTTAAAAATACATTAATTAATAACCAAAAATCAAAAATTATGTTTCATTTGGATATTTACGGGTAAATAAACATAGGAAGATTATTCTTCTTTACACAGCAAATGAATTGTTGTATAATTTTTAATGTTATGAAAAAAATAATTACCGGTATTAAATCGGCGTATAATAATTGGAGGAAACAATGAAAAAAGTTTTAATGATCATTATAGTATTTGCATTGTCTTTTGGATTTTTAACGTTAGTTAATAATATGAGTGGTACAGATACTGCATCAGCACAAGAAACACTTACAGGTACAGCTGAAGGTTTTGGCGGTGACATCAATGTTACTGTAGTTATAAATGGTGAAGATATAGTTTCAGTTGAAGCAACAGGCGAAGATGAAACAGAGGGTGTAGGCTCTATTGCAATTGACGAGCTTCCTGCTTTGATAGCAGAAAAAGATACAGTAGAAGTTGAAGGAGTTTCAGGAGCTACTTATACAAGCGACGGCATAAAAGCTGCTGTCAGAAATGCTTTAGCAAAAAGTAATGCTGCTGAAGGTGAAGAATTAACATTAACTGCAACCGCAGAAGGATTTGGCGGAGATGTTACAGTAAATGTAGTTGTAAAAGGCAATGATATAGTATCTGTTGAAGCAACAGGCGACGATGAAACAGAAGGTATCGGGTCTGTTGCAATTGCTGAGCTTCCTGCTTTGATAGCAGAAGCGGATTCAGCAGATATTGATGGAATTTCAGGCTCTACTTATACAAGCGATGCTATAAAAGCGGCTGTAAAAAAAGCGTTAGAATCTAAATAATAATTCCATTGAATAAAGAATAAGAAGCTATATAAGCAATACAGCTTGGTATAGCTTTTTTTATATAATAGGAAAGTTCTCTTTCCTATTATATAAAAAACGAGGATTGCAAAGGACGGGACGTCCTTGCCGTTGACATAGGTCCCCTTAGCGGAAGTTGCGCAGCAACTTTATGTTATAAAAAATTTGCTGGTATAAATACTGATTGTGTAATATAATTAATTGTTAGTATCTACAAAAATCTACACAAATCTCCATTAGCAAATCTTAAAAGGCGGATGTTATGGAAATTAAGAAAAAATATAGATATATTGAAATTATTATTGTTATAGCATTTTCACTGCTGTTGTTTTTAATCGCAGCTTTATATAATGATGTATTTACTAAAATTATGTCAGTAGCGACCTACTTAACATGGCATAATTTATTTGAATTTTTAAGTATATTTGCATCATTTTCAGTATTTATGGTAACATATTACCTCTATGAAGAAACCGGACAACTCCGTATGATAATAGTTGCATGTGCCTTTTTTGCAATGGGTTTCATTGATGTATTTCATACATTAAGCTTTAAGGGGATGGCAGATTTTTTCGTGCCAAATTTAACTGCCAACAGGGCTACCACCTTTTGGATACTTTCAAGATTAATAGGAAGTACAGGATTTTTGATTTCTTCACTTATACCTGAGCTTAAAGCTACTAGCTTAAACAAATGGATTTTCATAATTCCTACATCGATATTAATAATAAGCTTGCTTTTCATTGTTACATATAAACCGGAATTTTTTCCTGCCATGTATATTGATGGTTATGGACTGACAAACGCCAAAATAGTATTGGAATATTTAGTTGTTATATTGATGATGGCAACATTTTTTACAGTTGAACGGGCATACAGAAGTACAAATAAAAGGCTGAGTTTTCTTATTATGATAGCTCTTATATTCTCTATATTCAGTGAACTTGCATTTATAAGTTATGGAAGCGTGTACGATGCATACAACTATATTGGTCACATATATAAAGTTTTAGCATACTTTTTAATATTTAAAGCGATTTATGCTGAAAATGTGTCCATTCCTTACAGAGAATTAAAAAAGGCGCGAAATGAATTAAAGGATTATGCAGACAATCTTAATCTCCTTGTAAAAGAGAGGACTCAGGAACTTGAAGATATTAATGAAATATTAATGAATGACATAGAAAGTGCCAGATTAATGCAGCACTCAATTCTTCCTGAAAAGCTTCCTCAAAGCCTGTCAGTGTCCTTTTATGCAGCCTATATACCTGCAGAGCGGCTGAGCGGCGACTTTTATAATGTTATTAAGCTTGATGAGGATAATATTGCATTATATATAGGGGATGTGGCAGGACACGGCGTATCTGCCGCCATGCTTACAGTGTTTGCCAATCAAAATATAAAGCCTTTAAAGGAATGGGAAGAATTTGAAATGAATTCCCCGGGTTACGTTATGAAAAACCTGTACAGGTCTTTTAATGAAACAAATTATAAAATTGAAACATATCTTGTAATGTTTTACGGCATATACAATATAAAAAGCCGTTGTTTTACATATGCTTCAGCCGGAATCAATGTTCCTCCCATGATAATTAAAAGTACCGGTGAAATTCAAGAAATGAAAATTGAAGGATTCCCCATATGTAAACTTGGAGATTATTATACTCCTTATTATGAAGATATAAGTATTCAATTAGATTCCGATGATAAAATTATTATATATACTGACGGGTTGGTTGAAGTTAAAAGCGTGAGTGGTACAAAGTACGACCAAAACGACTTAAAGAGATTTTTATTGAGCAATTATCCAATGAAAGCATCAGAATTATATTTATCAATCAGGGAAAATTTATTCGGTAAAATAGGTAATGAAAAGATTATAGATGATGTAACATTTTTAATTATGGAAGTGCATTAACGGTTAGAGCACATTTTTTAAAAATAATAAAGAAAATTGTCAAGCCATCATATCTTTTGATGGTTTTTTTATATATAATAGGAAAGTTCTCTTTTCTATTATATAAAAAACGAGGATTGCAAAGGACGGGACGTCCTTGCCGTTAAGGGGGACATAGGTCCCCCTAGCGGAAGTTGCGCGGCAACTTTTTTTTACTATCTTAATAATTATAAGCTATTGACAAATAAAAAATTGTATTATAAGGTGAATAAGCATGGGATATAAATTTGCATAGATTATGGAGGAAACATGAAAAATTTGTTAATTGTAGAGTCCCCCGCCAAAGCAAAAACAATACGTGATATTTTAGGAAGCAATTACACTGTTAAAGCTTCAGTAGGACATGTGCGTGATTTGCCCAAAAGTAAGCTCGGAATAGATATAGATAATAATTTTGAGCCTTGTTATATAACAATAAGGGGAAAAGGAGACATAATAAAGGAACTTAAAAAAGAAGCGAAAAAAGCCGACAATGTATTTCTTGCAACAGACCCTGACAGGGAAGGTGAAGCTATATCCTGGCATTTGGCTAAAATATTGGATTTAGATGAAAACAAGGAAATAAGAATTGTATTTAATGAAATAACAAAGAATGCAATTAAAAATTCCAGCAAAGTCCCGCGTAAAATTGATAAAGATTTAGTTAATGCTCAACAGGCAAGACGTGTTCTTGACAGATTGGTAGGATATAAGATAAGTCCGCTGTTATGGAAAAAAATAAAAAAAGGTTTAAGCGCAGGCAGAGTTCAATCGGTTGCACTTAAATTGGTTATAGACAGAGAGAGGGAAATAATGGATTTCAAGCCTGAGGAGTATTGGACATTGGAGCTTGAAATTAAAAAATCAAGAAAGAAATTTATTGCCAAATATGTGGGTTTTTTTGAAAATGATAAATTAAAAAAAATCAAAATTAAATCTCAAGATGAAATTAATAAAATTCTTGAAAGTATCGACAAAGAAAAAATTACTGTATTAAAAATCGACAA
>DNNJ01000419.1:11731-13871 GCA_003487955.1 Clostridiales bacterium
CTTTACGTCCAAAAAAACCATGATGATTGCTCAGCAGCTGTATGAAGGAGTAAAAATCAAAGGTGAAGGAAATGTAGGTCTTGTTACTTATATAAGGACTGATTCATTCAGATTATCAGATGAAGCTATAGATGATGCAAAGCAATATATTTTATCAAATTACGGAGAAAAATATTACAAATACAGAGTTTATAAAAAAGCAAAGAAAAACGAAAATAAAGTTCAGGATGCCCATGAAGCCATAAGGCCTACTTCACTGTTACGTTCACCGGAAAAACTTAAGGACAGCCTTTCTTCCGACCAATACAAGCTGTACGGCTTAATTTGGAAAAGAGCTGTTGCCTGTCAGATGCAAGATGCAGAATATGATGTTACAAAGGTATTATTTAATAACAATGACAACATTTTTGAAAGCAGCGGAAAGGTTCTTGTTTTTGACGGTTTTAGAACCGTATATGGATATACTGACGAAAAAGATGAAAAAATGTTTCCGGAAATGACAATCAATGAAGTTTTGGAAATCTTAAATGTAATTCCTGAGCAGCATTTTACCCAGCCTCCGGCCAGGTATACAGAAGCAAGTCTTATAAAGGAGCTGGAAGAAAAGGGAATAGGGCGTCCAAGCACATATGCCCCCACTATTACTACCATAACAAGCAGGGATTATGTTGCCAAAGAAAAAGGATATCTGTTTCCTACAGATATGGGTTTCTTGGTTACTGAAATGATGGAGAAATACTTTCCTAAAATTATAAATGAAAAGTTTACCGCTAATTTGGAAGACCATTTGGATGATGTTGCAAGCGGAAATATTAATTGGCGCAGCGTTATTTCAGAATTTTACGAAGATTTTAAAAATGAGCTTGATGTAGCTGAAAATGAAATGAAAGAAATTGAAATCAAAGATGAAGTAAGTGACGTCAAGTGTGAGAACTGCGGTGCATTCATGGTTGTCAAAAGCGGAAGATACGGAAAGTTTCTTGCTTGTCCCAATTATCCGGACTGTAAAAACACTAAACCTTTAAACGGCAGGGAACCGGCTGAAGAAACCGATGAAGTATGCGAAAAATGCGGTTCAAAAATGCTTAAAAGGAAAGGAAAATTCGGAGAATTTTTGGCATGCTCCAATTATCCGAAATGTAAGAATACAAAACCAATTGTAAAAACAATAGATGTTGCATGTCCGCGATGCGGCAATAAAATTGCAATCAAGTTTTCAAAAGCAGGACGCAGGTTTTTTGGATGCTCAAATTATCCTGACTGTAAATATATTTCATGGTATGAGCCAACAGATAAAAAATGCCCTGATTGCAAGGAATTGATGGTTTTAAAAAACAATAAACAAACATGCATAAATAAAAAATGTAATAAAAGCGAATAATATTTATGAATAATGCAGTGATATACACATTTTTAATAATTAAATATTGCCAAACAAAATTGGCTATGATATACTAATCATAATTACACACAGATTTTGATCATGCTTAGAGTTGTGCCGGTAACGGTCTTTTTCATGATATGACATTTCTGGAGGTAAAACAAAAGGAGGAAAAATAATGGCAATTATCAGCATGAAAAAATTGCTCGAAGCCGGGGTTCATTTTGGACATCAGACAAGAAGATGGAATCCTAAAATGGCAGAGTATATTTTCACGGAAAGAAATGGAATCTATATTATCGATTTGCAGAAAACAAGCGATAAAGTAGATGAAGCATACAACTTTATTAAAGAAGTTGTATCAAACGGAGACGAAGTATTATTCGTTGGAACAAAAAAACAAGCTCAGGAATCAACAAAGGCTGAAGCAGCAAGATGCGGAATGCATTTTGTAAGCCAAAGATGGCTTGGAGGAATGCTTACAAACTATTCAACAATAAGAAAAAGAATTGACAGACTTAACGAATTGAAAACAATGGAAGAGGATGGTACATTTGCTCTTTTAACCAAAAAGGAAGTTTTCAAATTAAAAAATGAAGCCGAAAGACTTGAAAAATTCTTAGGCGGAATAAAGAATATGGATAAACTGCCGGGTGCTTTGTTTGTTGTTGACCCGAGAAAAGAAAGAATAGCTGTTCAGGAAGCGGAGATATTAGGAATTCCGGTTGTAGCAATAGTTGACACAAACTGTGACCCTGA
>DNNJ01000408.1:0-1673 GCA_003487955.1 Clostridiales bacterium
TTTACAGAACCGGCAATAATAAAGAATTTATTATAAATACAAAGGAAATATTTATTCCGGGAAAACACAATTTGGAAAACGCAATGGCAGCTTGTGGTGCTGCAATAGCTTTGGGAATAGACACTGAAGTTATAGCCAAAGTTTTAAGAGAATTTAAAGGTGTTGAGCACCGTCTTGAATTTACCGGCGAATATAATAAAGTTAAATTTTACAATGATTCAAAAGGAACTAATCCCGATGCTTCAATAAAGGCGGTTCAAGGAATCGATAAACCGATTATATTGATAGCAGGTGGTTATGATAAGCAGTCAGACTACGATGAGCTTATCAAAGCTTTTGACAATAAAGTAAAAGCATTGATACTTCTTGGACAGACTGCGGGAGAGATACAAAGATGTGCCTTGAAATATGGTTTTGAAAATATTTACAGAGTGGAAACAATGGATGAAGCTGTGAAAAAAAGCTTCGAATTAGCTGAAGAAGGAGATAATGTAGTTTTATCTCCCGCATGTGCCAGCTGGGGGATGTACCCTAATTATGAAGTCAGAGGCAGAGATTTTAAAGAAAGGGTAAGCTATTATGGAGGAAACAGTAAAGAAAGCTAAGGCTAGGTCAATTGACTGGGTATTAGTCTTTATAATAGTATTATTGGTGTTATTTGGATTTTTAATGGTTTACAGTTCCTCTTATCCTGACGGATACTATAAATACGGGGGGGATCCCTTTTATTTCTTAAGAAAACAAGTTATTGCAGCCGGAGCAGGACTCGCAGGAATGATATTTTTTGCA
Organism: Clostridiales bacterium; assembly: GCA_003487955.1. Lineage (GTDB taxonomy): Bacteria > Bacillota > Clostridia > Tissierellales > Sedimentibacteraceae > Sedimentibacter. The sequence goes on from DNNJ01000408.1 coordinate 790, forward strand.
AATCTTCCATACATAATTTATAAAAAATTTAACAAGCTGATACTATTCACATGCATAGGCTTTGCAGCGCTTACCATTGTAATAGGGATTGCATCAAACGGTGCCCAGAGGTGGATTGAGATTGGCGGCATATCATTACAGCCGTCGGAAATAATAAAAATCGGTGCTGTTCTTTATATGGCCGATTATTTCAGCAGAAAAAGAGATGAATTACCGTCCTTTACCAAAGGATTTTTGCCTTCATTATTCTATATAGGACTTTTTTGCGGTTTAATAGCAATACAGGATGATTTAAGCACTGCTGTAATACTTGGCGGAACACTTATGGTTATGTTCTTTTGCGCAGGAGCAAAAATAAGCCATTTAATACTGTTGTTTATTTTAGCAGTAGGTGGAATAATTGGATTGATTGCAACGCAGACATATCGAATATCACGAATAATTGTGTTTTTTGATCCTTTTAAATATCCTTTGGATGAAGGTTATCAAATCATAAATTCACTGTATGCATTAGGCACCGGGGGATTATTCGGTATGGGAGTAGGTAAAAGCAGACAAAAGTTTTTCCATTTACCGGAAGCATACAATGACTTTATTTTTTCAATAATAGGAGAAGAGTTGGGGTTTGTCGGAGGGGTGTTTTTAATGCTTGGATTTGTCGTATTTGCATGGAGGGGACTCAGGATTTCAATGAACACGGAGGATTTTTTCGGAAGTCAGACAGCCTTAGGCTTGACTGTAATAGTATTAGCGCAGTTTTTAATTCATGTAGCGGTTGCAACTTCTTCAATGCCTCCCACGGGCAGGGCACTGCCATTCATAAGTGCAGGAGGCTCATCAATAATGTTTTTACTATGCTCCATGGGCATACTACTTAATATATC
>DNNJ01000408.1:1898-4349 GCA_003487955.1 Clostridiales bacterium
ATTACCGGCGGAGGTACCGGAGGCCACATAAATCCTGCATTAGCGATAGCACAGAAAGTTAAAAATGAAAATTCTTCTGATGCTGTGTTGTACGTGGGAAGCAGAAACAGTCTTGAAAGCGAGCTGATTCCAAAGGAAGGCTTTGAATTTAAAGCCGTTACGGCTAAATATTTTAAAAGAAAAATTACCCTTGACAATATTATGACTTTATTTGCTTCAGCAAAAGGCGTGATGGAATCTTTTAAAATAATAGATGAATTTAAACCAAGTATAGTTGTAGGAACGGGAGGATATGTGAGTGGTCCCGTTGTTTTGGCTGCTCATTTAAAGAAAGTTCCTACCATGATATTGGAACAAAATGTTTTTCCGGGAGTAACCAATAGACTGTTAAGCAGAATTGCGGATGTGGTAGGAATAAGCTTTGAAGAAGCTAAAAAATATTTTCCCCAAAATGTACAAGAGAAGCTTATTATGGTGGGAAATCCGGTAAGGAAGGACATAATTGAAACAGACAGGAGAAGCTCAAGAAGCAAGTATAATTTAAAGCCGGAGGATGTTTTTATTTATTCATTTGGCGGCAGCGGAGGCCAAATAAGTTTAAACGAAGCAATAATTGATGTTATAAAAAATTATAACGGTAATAAAAATGTAAAAATACTTCATGTAACAGGCAAGAAACATTATGATGTTTTCATGGAAGAGTTAAATAGGAATATTAAATTAGGAAAAAATGTCGAAATAAAAGATTACATGTATGAAGCTCCGATTGCCCTTTCTGCTTCCGATATTGTAATAGGAAGTGCGGGAGCCATAACAATTGCGGAAATAACTGCAATAGGTGTGCCGTCAATTCTTATACCGAAAACATACACTGCAGGAAATCATCAGGAATACAATGCCCGTGCTTTGGAAAAGGAAGGTGCTGCATTGGTTATATTGGAAAAAGACTTAAACGGTACAACTCTTTTAAAGTCAATAGAAGAGGTTATTGAAAATAAGGGTAAATTAAAAACCATGTCGCTGAATTCCAAAAGACTTGGAAATTCCGATGTTGAAAATAAAATATACGCAGCAATGACAGCTCTCATCAATGCACAAAAGTAACAAGTGAAAAATATGTGCATAACATATAATATGAATCAGCTTGTTGCGGAGGGATAAAAATGGGAAGCTTTATTGTTGAAGGAAGAAACAGTCTTGAAGGAATTGTCGATATAGGCGGCTCGAAAAATGCTGCTCTTCCTATTTTAGCAAGCACTGTAATCATCGGAAGAGAATATATTCTTGAAAATATACCTGATATTGAAGATGTAAAAGACATGCTTGAAATTTTAAACAATATGGGATGCAGTGCCCAATTCGAAAATGGTATTGCATTAATTGATACAAGAGGTTTAAATACTCATATAGTTCCTGAAAAATTAGTAAAGAAGATAAGATCATCAATAATTTTAATGGGAGCTGTTCTGCAGCGTACGGGAAAAGTGGAAGTAGCATATCCCGGGGGCTGCGAAATAGGTCTTCGCCCTATTGATTTGCATTTAAAAGGATTAAGAAAACTTGGAGTTGAAATAACTGAGAAAAATGGTCTGTTGGTTGGCTCGGTAAATGAGCCTGCAAGCTGTGATATTAATCTTGACTATCCAAGTGTCGGGGCAACCGAAAATATTATGCTGTTTGCAGTTGGAAACCCCGGAAAAACAACCATATATAATCCGGCCAGGGAGCCTGAAATTGCAGACTTGCAAAATTTTTTGAACATTTGTGGTTTTTGTGTAAATGGTGCAGGTACCGGTATTATTACCATTGAAGGTAAAAAAATCGAAAACACAGATACTGTAGAATACAAAATTATTTCCGACCGTATAGAGGCAGGAACTTATTTGAGTGCAGCAGCATCGATGAAGAGCAAAATTTACATAAGAAACATAGAGAAATCTCATTTTAAGTCGATTACTTCTTTATATGAAGATGCGGGATGCGAAATAAGAGAAACACACGGAACTATAGTTATTGCAAATAACAAAAGAATAAAAGCGATAGAAAAAATAACTACTCAGCCCTATCCCGGCTTTCCCACAGATATGCAGGCTCAGGTTATGGCTTCCATGGCAGTGGCTGATGGAACTTCAATTATCGAAGAAACTGTATTTGACAGCAGATTAAAACATGTTCCCGAGCTGCAAAAAATGGGTGCAAATATTACAACTATCGGAAGAGTTGCGGTTGTGGAAGGTGTTGAAAAACTTTTCAGCGCCGAGGTTGAAGCTAAGGATTTAAGAGGTGGTGCTGCACTTGTGATTGCAGCAATGGGAGCAGAAGGTACGTCAAAGATAAACAACATTAATCATATAAAAAGAGGATATGAAAAATTCATATATAAATTACAAAACTTAGGGGTAATAATTACAGAGATAGATTAAGAGGAGACGGGACACATTGACAGAGGAA
>DNNJ01000408.1:4589-11725 GCA_003487955.1 Clostridiales bacterium
TTACATTGGAGAAATAACAAAACAATGGATGAACAAAACAACAAAAAAAAACTTAGGAAGAAGAAAAAAAGGAGAAATAAAAAGCTATTAGTCAGTACAGCAGCTTTTATTACGGCTGCTGTAGTTGTTGTTTTTTGCATTTACTATGTATATTATAAAACTCCATATTTTAACCTCATAAGTGTTGACATTGACGGCAATTTAACATATAGTGATGAATATATAATGGAAAGCTCAGGTATTGAAACGGGAAAAAAAATATTCGATATTGACAGGTCGAAGGTTAAAGAGAATATTGAAAATGAAGTATATGTAGAAAGTGTAAGGGTAGTTTATGAGCTTCCCAATAAAATATACTTGTATATAACAGAAAGAGCGGACAAATATCAGATTTTCTCCAACAACGAATACATAATAATCGACAAAAATGGAATAGTATTGAGAACTACCAACAAGAAATTAGAGTTATTAACTATTGAAAGTTATGCGGATGTGTTATACAATATAGGGGATGGTATTCAATTTGCAGGCGTTGAAAGCATTGAAAGAGTATTTGATGCAGTAGAATATTTAAACAATGAATATGGAAGCGATGCAATAAGAAGCTGCAATATTGACTTAAATAACAGCTTTATATTTGAAACACAATATGGGACGGCAGTAAGGATAGATCTATCTGAGGACATTAATTACCAAATTGTTTTTGCAATGAAAATTATTAACGAAAGATTAAACAAAAATTTAACGGTAGCTACAGGGTTAATTGATTTTACAAAAGGGGACAGTCCTGTATATATTGAGGACTAATGGAGGAGATATGAAGAACAGAATGTGGCAAAAAGCAATAATGTTTGCTATAAGCTTAATTTTAGGAATTATCTTGGTTACTCAAATGAGAACAAAGAGCAATGTATTAGGCACCGTTAATTCTGATGAAAAAACAGTTGAACTGAATGAGGAGCTTGCTAAGCTGAACCTTGAAAAAAACAGGCTCAGGGATGAATTGGAATTACTTAAGAAAGAAAACAGAGAAAATGAAGAAGTATATAAGGATGCTGAAGAGGAACTTTTAAGGCTTAAAGAGGAGCTTGAAGTTCAGAAGATAATATCCGGCTATTATGATGTTAAAGGTCCGGGAACCATAATAACTATAGACGCGGATCCCGATACATATTTAAGTCTTGCATCCAGTCATCAGTTTATATTAGCTTTAATCAGCTATTTAAATAATGCAGGTGTTGAAGCTATTTCCATCAATGGGCAAAGATATACCAACTATACCGAAATAGTGCCGGTTCTTGAGCATATTAACGTAAACGGTGTTGCCATGGTACTTCCTTTGGAAATTAAGGCAATCGGTGATACATCCACAATCAAATCTTCACTGTACTTTGTAGGTGGTATAGTATCCCAGCTTAATCAGATAGGGTATACAATTGAAACGGAAGATTCGGATGAAATATTTATTCAGCGTTATGACGGAGAAAAACAGTTCAAGTATGCGGTTCCTATAACTCGGAATGAAGATATTTAAGGAGTGAGCACTATTAAAAAATCATTAAACATAATAATTTTTGTGCTTGTATTTTTAGCAGCTGCAGCAATTGTAAACGGAGCTGATGCAGGAATAGATGAGTACACAATATATACAATCAAAAATGCAAACAAATATGAACACAGTATTGAAGAAATGAAGCTCTTGGTTAATAATATGCAAAATGCAGTAGACAGCGAAAAAAAAGCAATTGCTGACTATAAAGCAAGTAAATATCAAGACGACATAAATGAAATTAATTCCCAAATTGAGCAGATTAAATTCTATAATGGTTTTACTGCTGTGCGAGGTCCCGGTATAATGGTGAGAGTTTCAGACAACATCAGTGAAGACCCCGAACTTGATATAATGGAAAGAATAGTCCATGATGTGGATATTGTTGTATTGTTAAATGATTTAAAGGCAGCAGGAGCAGAAGCAATTGAAGTTAACGGGAAAAGAATAATCAACATATCGGAAGTAGTATGTGCAGGCCCTTTGATTAGAGTAAACGGTGAAGTAATACCTGCTCCTTTTGTTATAATTGCAATTGGAGATATGGATGAATTATATGATGCCGTTACCGAAGAAGGTACCTATGCTTATGAATTGAAGAATACATACGGAATGGAAGTAGTTGCTGCACAAGGCTATAATTTAACGGTCAGAGAATTTCGCGGTATTAATTATGAAACCAAATATGCTGAAATAATAAAAGAAGGGGAAAAATAATGATATATGTTGCAGCCGGATTAATATTAGGTATAGTTGCAGGATTGAACTTAAATCTTGTTTATAATCCAAATTATATAGTGTATATATCACTTGCAATATTAGCAATATTAAATACAATTATTAATATTCTTCATGAAAATAAAACATCAGAATTGACAATTACAAAAAGCATTGCATTTTTATCGACAGATTTGTTATATGCTTTGTTCTTGGGATTTGTGGGTGAGCAATTAGGTCTGCCCATTTATTTAGCAGCAGTCTTTGCATTCGGAAATAATATTTATAAAAAATTAAGAATCTTAGTAGATATATATCTTGAAAAATATTCTAATAACAAGTAAACTAATATGTATGAATATTATTAAATTTATGGTATAATACTTTAAATAGTATGAAAAATTTTCTCTCTTGTAGGAGGTCAAAATATGTTTCAATTTGAGGAACCATCAGAAAGACTTGCAAATATTAAAGTAATAGGTATTGGCGGGGGCGGCAACAATGCAGTAAATAGAATGATAGATGCCGGTGTCAGAGGTGTTAATTTTATCAGTGTAAATACGGACAAGCAGGCTCTATGCACATCAAAGGCAGAAACGAAATTTCAAATAGGAGAAAAATTAACTAACGGTTTAGGTGCAGGCTCAAAGCCGGAAGTAGGAGAAAAAGCAGCTGAAGAAAATAAACAAGATATTGCAGATCTGGTTGAGGGCGCCGATATGGTTTTTATAACCGCAGGTATGGGCGGTGGAACAGGAACCGGTGCAGCTCCTATAATTGCCAATATTGCCAAGTCTATGGGAATACTCACGGTTGCAGTTGTAACAAAGCCTTTTATGTTTGAAGGAAGATGCAGAATGAGAAATGCTGAAATCGGACTTAAAAAACTAAAGGATCATATAGATACATTAGTTGTTATACCAAACGATAAACTCTTGGAGATAACAGACAAGAAAACCACGATGTTAGAGGCTTTTGCTATGGCAGATGAAGTATTGAGACAGGGCATACAGGGCATATCTGATTTAATAGCAATCCCTGCCATAATGAACCTTGATTTTGCAGACGTTGAAACAATTATGTCCGGTCAAGGTCTTGCTCACATGGGTATCGGCCAGGCTTCAGGTGAAAACAGAGCATTAAATGCAGTTAAGCAGGCAATACAAAGTCCGCTTTTAGAAACATCCATCAATGGAGCAAGAGGAGTGCTTGTAAATATTACAGGTGGTACGAGCATGGGAATCCATGAGGTTAACGAAGCAGCAAAACTAATCGAAGAAGCTGCTGACCCGGAAGCAAACTTAATATATGGAGCAAATATTGACGAATCTGTAGGAGATACAGTTAAAATAACGGTTATTGCAACAGGCTTCGCAGAAGGCTCAGCTAAAAAATCCGAGGGAGAGTCGAGTGTGAAGGACGATAAAAAAGCAGAAAATCCATTCGATTTTACAATTCCAAGCTTTTTAAACAAAAAACAGTAATTCTATATGACAAGGGGACGGGGGTGTTGTCATCTTTTGATAACAAAAACCGCACCTAAGATATATGACAGCACCCCCGTCTCCTTGTCATATGATTTTCCAAAAAAATAATCATTGACATTTAAAGGTTGATGTGTTAGTCTTTAATTGTATTACAGATGTATTTATGGATTTCACATGTTTTTAGATATTATATGTGGCGAGCTGTATATAATATGTAAAAATATGTGAAATTTTTTTACTCATGGAATATAATAATATATTAGGAGGTACTCATGGCACAGGGTACAGTAAAATGGTTCAACTCTGAAAAAGGATTTGGATTTATCACAAAAGAAGATGGAAATGATGTTTTCGTACATTTTTCAGCTATTCAAGGAGACGGATTCAAAACTCTTGAAGAAGGTCAAAAAGTAAGTTTTGACGTTACTCAAGGAAACAGAGGAGACCAAGCGGCTAACGTTCAAAGAATATAAGCAGCGGTAAAAGAAAAATCGGGAGAAATCCCGATTTTTATTTTAACTCCAATAAAACTTCATCAACAACAAAACGGCACCCATAATTCCCAAAAAAGCAATTAAATAAGGCAGTATCAGTGACATAACAGCCAATACCATTGCAAGGATGTCACCCTTTTCCAAACCAAGGTCATCTGAATGCTCCTCGTTGTTATTTATTTCTTCACGTTTGGGCAGGCAAGCTTCCCGGATTCTTTTTAAATCTTCCTCAACTCGATTTTTTCTATAAAACATTAAAATACTCCATTTACCTTGTGACACATTGCAAAGTGCCCGGTGTATATTTCTTTATATACAGGTATTTCTTCCTTGCATACGCTTTTTACATAAGGACATCGTGTATGGAAACGGCATCCTTTGGGAGGAGCTGACGGTGATGGAATATCGCCCTTCAATATTATTCTTTTTCCGTTTCGTTTAAGTGAAGGGTCAAATAAAGGGGCAGCAGACAATAAAGCTTCTGTATATGGGTGGAGAGGTTTTGAAAATATTTGTTTTTTACCTGCCTTTTCAACTATCTGACCAAGATACATAACCGCTACCTCATCACTTATAAATTTAACTACCGACAAGTCATGAGATATAAACATATAAGTAAGTCCAAAATCTTCCTGTGCGTCTTTTAACAGATTTAAAATTTGGGATTGTATGGAAACATCCAATGCAGAAACTGCTTCATCGCAAACTACAAAGTCAGGATTAACAGCTAATGCTCTTGCTATGCAAATACGCTGACGCTGCCCTCCCGAAAACTGATGAGGGTACCTATCCGCCTGTTCCGGATATAATCCGCATTTTGAAATAATTTCGATTACTTTTTCTTTCATTTCCTTTTTATTCTTTGCTATCTTATGCTGAAGCATTGCTTCGCCTACTATATCATAAACAGGAAGCTTTGGATTCAATGATGAATAAGGGTCCTGAAATATAATTTGCATTTTGGTTCGCATTTTGTTCATTTCTTTTTTGCTCATGTGAAAAACACTTTTGCTTTCGTAAAATACCTCACCTTCGGTAGGTAATAATAACCGTAAGATGGTTCTTCCCAATGTGGATTTACCGCAGCCTGATTCTCCTACTATTCCAAGAATCTGACCTTTTTTAATATTGAAGGATATTCCGTCTACAGCTTTTACATTTCCGGTTGTGTGTTTTAAAAGCCCTGTTTTTACGGGAAAATACTTTTTTAAATTATTTACTGTTACCAAATATTCGCTCATTGCATTTCCACCTCACTGCTGTAAAGATGGCATGAAATTTTATGCTCTTCATCCAATGATTTTGCAGCAGGAAATTGTCTTTTGCATATATCCATTGCTTTATCACATCTTGGATGGAAAGGGCATCCGGACGGAAGATTGATTAAATCAGGCACATTGCCGGGGATTACATTAAGTCTTGTGCTTTCTGTTGACATATCCGGTTTTGAGCTGATAAGTCCAATAGTATAGGGGTGTCTTGGGTTTTTAAATATTTCGATTGTTGAAGCTGTTTCTACAACCTTGCCTGCATACATAACTATTACACGGTCGCTCATTTCTGCAATTACTCCAAGATCATGAGTTATAAAAATAATTGAAGCATTGGTTTTTTCTTTAAGCTCATTCATCAGCTCCAAAATCTGCGCCTGAATGGTAACATCCAAAGCGGTAGTAGGCTCGTCAGCTATTAACAGTTTAGGCTCACATGCAAGTGCCATGGCAATCATTGCCCTTTGCCTCATACCTCCCGATAACGCAAAGGGATAGTCATCAACCGCTCTTTCAGGGTTTGGAATTTTTACAAGCTCCAACATTCGAATACTTTCCTTATAAGCTTCATCTTTTGACATTCCTTTATGCAAAATCAAAGCCTCGCTTATTTGTCTACCTATTTTAAAAACAGGATTTAATGAAGTCATAGGTTCCTGAAAAATAAAAGATATATAATTTCCTCTTATTTGTCTTATTCTTGCATCTGAAACCTTAAGCATGTCTTCGCCGTTAAAAAGTATTTCACCTCCCGCGTATTTACCGGGCGGTGTTTCCACCAAGCGTACCAAAGACATGCAGGCAATGCTTTTTCCGCATCCTGATTCGCCGACCACACCTAAAGTTTCACCTTCATTAACGTAAAAGCTTACATCATCCACTGCCTTTACAATACCTCTGTCTGAATAAAAATAAGTTTTCAGGTTATTGACTTTCAGTAATTCTTTGCTCATCACTACCTCTTCATCTTAGGGTCTATAGCATCGCGGATACCGTCGCCCAATATATTAAAACACATAACAGATATGAAAATAATTATTCCCGGTGGAACCCAGTACCACCATCTCTGTTGGATTATCAGCATATTTCTTGCTTCCTGAATCATATTCCCCCAGGTAGGGGTAGGCGGGGAAACACCTAAACCCAAGAAACTTAAAGAAGTCTCTACTAATATTACACTTGCCATTCCAAGGGTTGCATAAACAATTATATAGGCTGATACATTAGGCAGAAGGTGTTTGAATATTCTTCTTATATCGCTTATGCCAAGAGCTTCACAAGCCTCCATATATTCCATTTCACGGAGAATAAGTATTTGTCCTCTTACGATGCGTGCTATGTTTGGCCAGTTCAGTACAGCTAAAACAAAAATTAAATTATGTATACTGTTTCCAAATACCGCTGCAAAGGTAATACATATTATCATAAAAGGAAATGACATAAACATTTCAGCAATACGCATTATTATTGCATCAATTATTCCGCCGTAAAAACCGGAGATGCCGCCCAAAACAACACCTAAGACACATTCAACTGCCACAACTGCAAGTGCAATGCCAAGAGATATTCTACCTGCATAAAACAGTCTGGTAAAAAGGTCTCTTCCTATTAAATCTGT
>DNNJ01000408.1:11940-17678 GCA_003487955.1 Clostridiales bacterium
CCTAAAAAGTGCTGCAAATTAGGTTTTTGATCTTTAACTTCCATGTTTGTGGTTTGAATTTCATAGGGTGAAATTATTGGAATGATTATGCATAGAAGAATTATTACAAGAAGAATGTAAAGACAGAGCATTGCCATTCTGTTTTTCTTGAGTCTGAAAAAAACTTCTCCCCAATACGATTGAGCTATATTATAAGTTTTATTTTCTTTAATCTTTTCTTTAACCATAGTACCTGCCTTAATCGTATCTTATTCTTGGATCTGCAGCAGCATACAGTATGTCTGCAACTAAAGAGCTGATTAATGTAAGAATTGCAAGCATTGAATTTATACCGAGAATTAAAGGATAGTTTCTTGCCATTGCAGCTTCGACAGATATTTTCCCAAGGCCGGGCAATGAGAAAATACTTTCAGTTACTACCGCTCCCGATAAAAGTAAAGGTATCCAAAAACTGAGCAATGTAATAATGGGGAGCATTCCGTTTCTAAATGCATGCCGGTATATGATGGTTTTTTCTTTCAGCCCTTTGGCCCTTGCAGTCCTTATGTAATCCTGATTAATAACTTCAAGCATGCTTGAACGGGTGTAGCGCATAAAGCTCGCAGTAGAGTTTAAACATAGCACAATGCTTGGTAAAACTAAATGCCATGCAACATCTTTTGTTTTATCAAAAATATTGTCAGACATTAACAACGGGTCTTTCAGTCCGAACAGTGGAAATAGCTGTATATCTACTGCAAAAGCTTTCAATAACAAAAGTCCAAAGAAAAACGACGGTATGCTTATTCCGATTAATGACACCACTGTCAACAAATTGTCTGTTATGGAGTATTGTTTTGCGGCACTTACTATACCTGCGGGAATACCGACTGAAATAGAAATGATCAAAGATACTGAGGCAAGCAGCAATGTAGGTCCCGAATAATCTTTGATAACTTCGGCAACAGGTTTCTTGTGGGTGTTTGAATAGCCTAAATTGCCCTGGGCTGCCTCTTTTATATAGTTGATGAATCTTTTATACCATGGAATATCCAAACCTAACTTTTCCTCCAATTCTGCCTTTTGCTCGGGAGTCATTCTTGGATGCATCATATTTGAAACCGGAGTTCCCGGTGCTTGTTCAAATATAAAAAATAATATAAATATAATTCCTAAGAAAACCGGAATTATTTGAACAATTCGTCTCAAAATATAGTTTCTCATAAAATCACCTTTTTCATAATGATATTCTTTTTAATGCAGATAAATAAGGGCAGACGTTGCCTGCCCCTATGTTAATCCAAGGTTACATTCTTCAATGATAGATCCCATGTTGCATATGTGTCAATAAGCATATCATTTACTCTTTTGTTAATTCCCCAAATTTCACTTCTGTAAGCTATAATTACATGAGGAATTTCTTCATTCATAATTTTAGCCCATTCTTTATAAATTTCTGCACGTTTTTCCATATCAAATTCTATCTTTCCTGCTCTTACAAGGTCCATTGCTTCTGAGTTCTTGTAACCTGATGCATTAAAACCGCCTGCCACACAAGCATCATCATCAAACAAAAAACCTGTAGGGTCAGGGTCTATTTCCAATGAGAAGCCCAATGCGTAAATATCAAAATCTTTTTTACCCGGCTCGGGACCTATGGTACGAGCAATAACAGAGTTGCCGTCCATTAATTCTATAGAAAGATCCACACCCAATTGTTTCCATGTATCTGCAGCCATTCCGGATAATGTTCCCGGCCAGGCGGCTTCTGTGTAAATCAACCAGCTAAGAGTTAATTTTTGGTTGTCCTTATATCTGTATCCATCCGGACCCATTAACCATCCCGCTTCATCCATAAGCTGTGCTGCTTTTTCCATATCAAATGAATATGGATTTAACTCTGATATATCGGGGAATGCCCATGATGCAGGAGATATAGGAACCATACCAACTGCTCCCAAGCCTTCACCATATTGAACTTTTATAAATGATTCTCTGTCAAGTGCATGCATAAGAGCTTGTCTAACCCGCACATCTCCTAAAGAAGGCTTTGTTGTGTTAAAGCACATGAATGTATAGCCGTTTCCAATATAGTTTGAAATATTGATATTATCCATAGCCTTTGCTGCTTCTAAGTTCTCGGCACTTGATGAAATCTGGGCGAAGTCTATTTGACCTGCCTGTAAAGCAGACAATATACTTTCATCAGGAACCTCATTAATCAATACACCGTCAATTTGTGCCCCATTTTCAGGATCCCAATAATTTGTATTATTCTTCAATAATATAAATTGTTTCGGCTCATAGCTATCCAATGTCATTATGCCTGAACCCATCGGCTTATCAATTAATGCCAAGAAATCCTCCCAAGTTTCAAATGCATAGTAGTCTGAGGGCATTATACCGTAATCAAAGCATTCAATATTTGCAGGTGCAGCCATGCCATCCTTAAATGTAAAGGATATGTTTTTTTCGTCAATTACTTGAATTCCTTCAAATGTTTCTGTCTCTTTGCCGTGATATTCTTCATAGCCTTCTAAATTGCTTACGGCATGTGCATTCGGTCCATCGTAACTCGGATGAGCAATGGTCATATATGTAAAAGCTACATCTTTTGCGGTTAAATCAGTGCCATCAGAGAATTTTATTCCATCTTTTAATGTAAATGTATAAGTTAAGTTATCCTCCGATAAGCTCCATTCAGCAATTGCCGGAACAAATTCTGCTTCAGGAGTGTGTGTTATTAACTTTTCAAATATAATGTTTGAAATATAACCATCATATATATTTTCAAACATAATCGGATTAAATATTCCATTAAATCCTGATGCGCCATACCTTAATATTTGTTCACCCTTTGGTTCATCAGCCGGCGGCTCATCATCGGCAGGCGGCTCAATATCAGCCTGTGGCGCTGCAGTTTGACTTGACTGTGTACATCCTGTAATAATAACGGCAGCCATCATTAATAATAAAAACAGTGGCAGTAGTTTCCTCATTCTCATTAAAATCCCTCCAGATTGATTGTATTTAATTTACTATATTATATCTGCTTTTATGCAGATTAAATAACATGGATTAAAGCTTATGGATACGCTTTCCCCCTTAGATATATTATATACGACATGGAAATTATAGTCAATTTATTATTGATTCAGATAAAAAAGGACAGCTTATCTGTTTTTATGCCTTCATTCGCTTTTACAAATTATTTATATATGCTATAATAAAAATCAAAGCCCTGTCATACTGAATGTAACGAAGTATTTTATAAAATCTGAACAAAGGATGAGCAATATGGAATTTAAAACATGGTTTATAGAAAAAGCAAATATTGTTGATGAATATTTAGGGCAGATTATTGAAACAAAAGAAGTCCCTCAAAAAATAGTATACGAAGCAATGAATTACAGCCTTTTATCGGGAGGGAAGAGACTCAGACCTATACTTTTACTAAGTGCCTATGAACTTTTCAAGGATGAGTTGAAAGAAGCAATACCATTTGCCTGTGCAATGGAAATGATTCATACATATTCATTGATTCATGATGACTTGCCCGCCATGGACAATGATGATTATCGAAGAGGCAGATTGTCAAATCATAAAAAGTTTGGTGAAGCAACAGCAATACTTGCAGGTGACGGACTGCTTAATAAGGCCTTCGAAATTGGATTGGCGGCTGCAATTAATTTAAACAACCAAAATGCAATAAAGGCACTTAAGATAATTGCCGGCTCCTCCGGTACTGAAGGAATGATTGGGGGACAGGTAATAGATATAGATGGAGAAGTTAAAATCAGCACCATTGAAGAACTGAAATATATGTATTCATTAAAAACAGGAGCTATCATTAAAAGCAGTGTAACTGCAGGTGCAACATTAGCAGGAGCATCCCAAGAAGAAATAAAGGCTCTCGAAATATACGCTGAAAAAATTGGCATTGCATTTCAAATAGAAGATGATATTTTGGATATTACAAGCACTCAGGAAAAATTAGGCAAGGCAATCGGAAGTGATGCTGCAAACAATAAAATAATATACCTTACATTTAAAAGTATAGATGAAGCAAGAAAAGATGTGGTGGATTTCACTGAAGAAGCAATAAAAAGCCTGAGTGTATTCGGCAATAAAGCTAAATACCTTATTGAACTGGCAAAATATCTCACAAACAGAGAAAGATGACCTAACCCAGCAGCAGCTCCGCTATATCGACTACATTTCCTGCCCCCATGGTGATAATTATATCACCCTTTTTTGCTATTGAGCTTACAATATCCGCAGCTTCCTGGAAGCTTCCTGCATAGAGCGCATCTTTTGAATAATTCTTCATTTTATTTATAATATCCTTTGAATGAATTACACCGGTGTTTATTTCTCTTGCAGCATAAATATCTACAAGAATCACCTCGTCAGACATTGACAAAGCTTCAGCAAATCCATCTAACAGTTTTATTGTTCTTGTGTAGGTATGGGGCTGGAAAACAGTAATTATTTTACCCTCGGCAAGGGAACGTGCGGTTTTTAAAGTTGCTTTCATTTCTGAAGGATGATGAGCATAATCGTCAATAACAGTTGCTTCGTTTAATCTGCCTTTATATTCATATCTTCTGTGGGTGCCTTTAAAATTGAACAAACCCTTGACAACAGTTTCAGTCTTAATGCATAAAGACAGGCATGCAGCACAGGCAGCCAATGAATTTAAAATATTATGTTCGCCGTATACTTTCAATTTAATTTCAGCGACTTTTTCATCCCCGTGCATCAGGGTATATGAAGGCTCAGGGATAAGTTCGATATTTTGTGCATAATAATCGCCTTTATCAAGGCCAAAGGTTACAATATTGCATTTTACATTCTCGAACAAATGCCTGTATGATTCATTGACAATTAAATACCCGTCAGAAGGCAGCTTTTCTGCATATTCCACAAATGCTCTTTCAATATCATTTAAATCTGTGTAATAATCAAGGTGGTCTTCTTCAATATTCAGTACTACTTCCATTGTAGGGTTGAATTTCAGGAAGTTTCTTTTATATTCACAAGCTTCGGTCAAGAGAAGTTCGTATGAGCCGTGAAGCAAATTTCCGCCCAAGGAATCCATTTCTCCCCCTATGAAAATAGTGGGAGCTAAATCAGTTTCAATCAAAATGGATGAAAGCATCCCGGTAGTAGTTGTCTTGCCATGAGTGCCGGAAACACATATTGCATGGTTATAATTTTTCATTACGAAACCAAGAAATTCCGCCCTGCCCATTATTTTAATATTTAATTCTTTTGCTCTTAAAAGTTCAGAATTGTCATCTGCGATTGCAGATGTATACACTACTAAGTCAATATCATCACTTATGTTTTTGCTGTCATGTTTTAAGTAAATATCTGCGCCTGAAGTTTGAAGCTTTCTTATTATTTTGGAATCGCTTCTGTCAGAGCCTGACACCTTGATTCCTTCCTCAAGCATTATTTCAGCTAATGCACTCATGCTTATTCCGCCAATTCCGATAAAATATATATGATTGAAGTTATATTTCATTATAGTCTCCTTGGATATTCATTTATTTTATTTTATATTATTCATTTTTTTTGTAATTACCACAGTTGAAATGAAATTTCTTGATTTTGTTTATTATTTGGGTAAAGCTCATAGTATTATAGCACGTGTAAATATATTGTTCAATAAATTTTTCCATCTTTTAAACCCAAGACTTAAGAGCTCAGGATAAGCGATTGAAAAATTTATTGAACAATATATTTACACGTGC
>DNNJ01000058.1:0-5805 GCA_003487955.1 Clostridiales bacterium
ACGGCCGGGTTGACGGTTACGCACATTTCGATAATATAATACTATAACGCCAACTACTATATTTGTAATTGGCGTTATAAATATTATGACTTTAGTCTGCCTTTTAGCTCGTTGATTTTTGTTTCTATTGTAGAGATTATTTTTTTAAATTCCTCATCGCTCTTTCCAGTTGGATCATCAAGTCCCCAATCTTCTCTGTGTTTACATGGAAGGTAAGGGCACTCCACATTGCATCCCATTGTAATAACGATATCTACTGAAGGGATTTCTTCAAGCAACTTTGAATGTTGAGTTTTCTCCATATCTATACCATAAAGTTCTTTCATTAGGCGAACAGCATCTTGATTAATTTGTGGTTTTGTTTCTGTGCCAGCAGAGTAGCTTTCAAATATATCTCCCGCAAAATGTTTACCAAGTGCCTCAGCTATTTGGCTTCGACATGAATTATGAACACATATAAATGCGACCTTTGGTTTATTTTCTCTCATAATCGTATCTCCATTATTTTATCAATTCTAATAATTTACTTCCTGTTATATCCTCTGCACTCCAACTGATAACAGCAAAGTTACCCTCCGTATGAGTATCGACCTTGTTTATCCACTCAATTTCATGACTGGCCTTTGCTTTTAGTAAGCGGTTAGTGGTTTCGGTAGCGTACATTGATGAATTAATTACCCACCACTTTGTGGAAATCTCTGCACGTTTTAAATCCTCTTCCAAACGCATAGCTTCATATACAGGAGTGGTTTCTGCAAGCGTCACGATAATAACTTCGGTTTCTTTTTCGTTGCGCAAGCGAGGCAGCAACTTTTTAACATTCTCAGGAATATCTCCCTGCGTCCGTTTCACCTCACGATGATAGCTCTGCGTGGAATCAAGCAATAAAAGCGTGTGCCCTGTGGGTGCGGTATCTATGACAACAACCTCATTATCGGCCCTTTCTACCACCTCAGCGAAGGCGCGGAATACGGCAATTTCCTGTGTACAGGGTGAACGTAGATCCTCTTCAACATAAGCAACATCATCTTCTGACATTGTCTCACGCGCTTTGGAAAGCACCTCGTCCTGATAGCGCTTCAATTCCGCTTCTTCGTCGATATGGCTCATGGTGATGTTTTCTGTTTCTTTGGCAACATACTTCAGATGCGCTGCTGGATCGGTAGTTGTAAGGTGTACTTTTTTGCCTTTAGAAGCCAAAGCAAATGCAATTGCTGCAGCAATAGAGGTTTTACCGACTCCGCCTTTTCCCATTGTAAAAATGACCTTTTTGTCATTCTGATACAAATCATCAATCACATTTTTCAAAGAAGGTACTGTAGTTGCATTTATAGTTTCTTCGCTGATTTCAAAACTATCCTTAGACAGAAGTGCGCGAACATTATCCATTCCTGTGATGTTATATGCCCGTAGCGGAACAGAGTACAAGTCAAGCTTTTTAATATTATTGGGTATCTCGGCCAATGCTGCTTGCTGTTTATTATAAAGGCTTTCAGATACGCTATCATCAAAGGAAGGCATAACACCGTTTATGACAAGTATTTGATTGTTCACACCCAAATCTGCAAGCTCACCGGAAGCACGTTCTGCTTCTTTTAGTGGTGTTTTATCGGGTCGAGATACCAATACAAGCGTAGTAGCATTACCGTCTGCAAGCGTATTGACTGCCTGTTTGTATATATCTTTTCGTTCCTCTAACCCTGAAAGTTGACCTAAGCAAGATGCACCATGTGTGCTTTCGCTAATAAAATTAGTCCAAGCAGACGGAAGTTGCAACATTCTAAGCGTATGTCCTGTAGGTGCTGTATCAAATATGATATGGTCATATTCTCTCTCGGCTGTTTTGTCAGTTATAAAATTAGAAAACTCGTTAAATGCAGCAATCTCAACTGTACAGGAACCAGAAAGTTGTTCCTCCATATTGTCAAGGACAGCATCAGGTAGCTTACCTCGATAAGGGGCAATTACGCTTTCTCTATACTCAGCTGCGGCTTGAATTGGATCAAGGTTCGCAACAATAAGACCGGGGACTTCATTAATCGGAACTCCCTTACTTGTTAGATCAGTAGAAAATACATCCTGAAGATTGGAAGCCGGATCGGTACTAATGAGTAGTACCTTTTTACCGTTATCAGCAAGGGTAACCGCAGTAGCACAGGCAATTGATGTTTTTCCAACGCCACCTTTGCCGGTAAAAAACATATATTTGGTTAGGGGAATATTCTTTACATCAAAGTCTTTCATTAACAACAACCTCCACCGTTACAGCAGCCACCGCCACTTGGTTTTTTTTCTTCACCAAGATAAGACTTCGGAACACCAAGCAATTCTGCAATCTCAGCATTACTCGGGTATTTCTTTGTCATAACGATTTTTCCGTCCACTACCGTTGCAGGCAGTGACTCAACACCATCACCCATAATAAGTTTATTGATTTCAACGTTCTTTATAAATTCCTGTGGAGCATTGCTCAAGTTATAGCGGTTGACCACTACACCGTATTTCTTCAAGTTACTGAATGCAGTTGAAATGCGAAGCAGTTCAGGGTCAACGCCGACTCCGCAAACTCCGGTTTCACAGCACATAGCTGGCTCATAAATAGATATTTTTTTCATAGTAAATTCTCCATTCTTATTATTATTATTTTTACTTGCATAGAACTCTTTAAGATTTTCTGGCATGATATAATCTGTTTTGGTAATGTCAATATTGTCGGAAAACAGGGTTTTCAAAATGGCATATGCGAGCAATTCTTTCGGAGGAATTTCGTAGACTTCATCTTCATATCGAAAAACGCGGCATTCCACGTCGCATCCGGCTATATCACTGCAACACCCGCAATCATTTTCTTCTACGGTAAGGCAGATATCCTTACCGTTTACACGAATAGTCGGGGATGATAGAAACTGATATTCAGCCGCTATCTCCGCTGTAGACATTTCTATTTTACGTCGAACGACTATATATCCAGCCAGTTGCAATGCCGGTTCTAAAACATCTAAGACCTCGTCTAAAACTTCATCTGTTCCGACACAGCGGTCGCAGGTATTTAAATCGAGATAAAGGTAATCAATAGTTATTTCTTTCATAGAAAACAACTCCTTTATGATTGATGGGGTAATTTGCTATCGGTCGTTGCTTGAGGGAACCAACGCTTCGTTTTATTGACAAACTTGACAAGCAGAAGCATTACGGGAACCTCGGTTAATACCCCGACAGTACAAACAAGAACCACCGGTGAATCCACACCAAAGAGTGCTATTGCGACTGCCACTGATAATTCAAAGAAATCAGAAGCAGCAATCAGAGAAGCAGGTGCTGCAATATCACGAGGTAATTTTGCTGCTTTACTTACGGCATATGTCAAGGCAAATGAAATGGTATTCTGAAGAACAAGCGGTACAGCAATTAACAGTACATAAAGAGGATTTTTTACAATAATATCTCCTTGGAATATAAAGATAATAACAAGTGTCAATAGCAAACCGATAGTTGTTACACCATCAAACTTAGTCACAAACTTTTTATTGAAATAATCTTCACCCTTATGCTTTGTAATTAAAACTCGGGACAGAACACCTGCGACCAAAGGTATTACCACAAATAAGACAATTGACATAATAAGGATACCAATTGGTAGCACCACATTATTAATGCCAAGCAAGAACTGAACGATTGGTACAAACAATACTAAAATAAGCAAATCATTGACAGAAACCTGAACGAGCGTTTGTGCGGGATTGCCTTTTGTCAACGTACTCCAAACAAACACCATAGCGGTACAAGGTGCTGCTCCTAACAACACAGCTCCCGTTACAAAATCTGTTGCTAAATTTGCCGGAATGATGGAACTAAATATATACTGAAAAAATACCGTAGCCAATCCAAACATCAGAAAGGGCTTAATACCCCAACTTGCAAGGGTAGATATGATGACGCCTTGCGGATTCTTTCCTACATTTTTTACAGACTTAAAATCAACTTTTAACATCATTGGATAAATCATAATCCACATAAGTATTGCAAGAGGAATGTTCTGACCACCTATTTGCATACTTTCTAAAATCGAACGAACCCCCGGTAAAAACCTGCCAATTAAAATCCCCACAGCCATACATAGTAAGACCCAAACTGTAAGATACTTCTCAAAGAAACTAATACCTTGTGTTTTTTCATTGCTCATAATAATATCTCCTCAAATGCCTATATAGGCCATTAAACTTATTTTTTACTTTTTGTTACTTTGTTGCTTCGGTGTGAACTTAATATTCTTAAAGCCAAATACCTCCTTAACAACATTGATTATCTGATTTTTTATTTTTACACTTTTTGCAAATGCAATCTTCTTCCTCGGAAGTTATGCCAGTAAAAAAAGCTATGATATCATTTGTTTTTTCCTTGTTTAACGTATACCTCATCCATGCCCCGTCGCGTGCTCCATTTACAAGTCCGCTTTCTGTTAAAATTTTCATATGATAACTAAGAGTGGATTGGGAAATACTGAATTCTTCTAATATATCACATGCGCACATTTCTCCACATGATAGCATATCAATAATCTTTAACCGTGTTTCATCTGACATAGCCTTAATTGCAGGTACATATTCAGAATATAATCGCTCCATAAAATTACCTCCCTATATATTTATATGTATCAATGACATCGAAGGTTCTCGATATCCTAAAATAATAATATCAAGCATATCGATAGTTGTCAATATGTATTAATTAAAATTCGCAAAAAAGTTACAGACAAAAAGCACACCCCCAAAACATTATTGTTTAAAGGGTGTGCCGCATTTTTCGGTTTTAATCAGATTTCTACTTCAATTCCTGACTTAAACCTAACAACTACGTTGTTTTCAAATATAGTTGCTTTCTCAACTAAGAGCCTTACCAATTCTTCATCATAATTGAGGCTCTGGTCGACGTGTTTTTCTATAAACTCCATCATCTCTGTAATTCGTTCTTTCTCACCTTGGCTTTCCGCCTCCGCCGTAAGGATGGCTTGCTTTCTTTCGCTAAGAGCCTGTATTTCATCAGCAAGTTTTTCATAGTCCTTGCCGGAATTAGCATAGCTGATGAGTTCCATCTGTTTCTCTTCCATTTGCTTGTCAATGTTGGCAATGGCTTGTTCATTGCTCTCGCGGACCAACGACTCAATATTCTCTCGTAAAATCGCAATCATCGATTCGCCACCGCTAAGAACCTGGTTAAATGCATCTGTTACTGCAGCATGGAGGTCTTCCTCAGAAATAGTCCTTGATGTGCAACCTTTCGGCCCATCTTCCAATCGTGTAACGCATCTCCATACAGTAGACTTCTTGCCACGGTTGTTCCAATAAGTCCGTCTATAAATGTCTCCACAATCACTACAAAAGGTGATGGAGGATAATGCATACTTACTACTATATATCCTTCTCCTTCCTTCTTTGCCTTTGAATAAAAGGCTCCTGCGTTTCATTTCTTCTTGCACTTGCAGATATAACTCTCTTGGAATGATAGCCTCGTGATTATTCTCAACATAATATTGTGGAACGATGCCTTCATTTTTGACACGCTTTTTTGTTAGGAAATCCACCGTGTAAGTTTTCTGTAACAGTGCATCTCCCATGTACTTTTCGTTCTGCAGTATCTTTTGGACTGTTTCTGGTCTCCATTTTGAATTGCCCGCCGCTGTGTAAATTCCGTCTTTCATCAAACCCTTACAAATTCCTGCGAGGCTCTCGCCCTCAAGGTACTCTCTGAAAATTCGCTTTACAACCTCAGCACCTTTTGGCTCAATGATAAGGTTTCCATCCTCGT
>DNNJ01000058.1:6070-7230 GCA_003487955.1 Clostridiales bacterium
CCAAGTTTAACATTCTGTGAAAGTGACTGACTTTCCTGTTGTGCTAAGGATGCCATAATGGTAAGGAGCACCTCACCCTTGGCATCCATTGTATTAATATTTTCCTTTTCAAAATATACCGGAATGTTCTTTGCCTTTAGCTCACGAATGTACTTTAGACAATCCAAGGTGTTACGAGCAAATCGGCTAATGGATTTGGTAATAATCATGTCAATGTTGCCCGCCATGCATTCATCTATCATACGGTTAAACTCATCACGCTTTTTCGTGTTTGTGCCTGAGATACCATCATCAGCAAAGATGCCTGCGAATTCCCATTCAGTATTTTTCCTAATGAAATCTGTGTAATGCTCCACCTGTGCCTCGTAACTTGTAGCCTGTTCATCTGTATCCGTAGAAACACGACAGTAGGCTGCAACTCTGAGTTTCGGTATATTTTCTGTTGATACTGTATTGCCAACCCGTTTTCGAGCCGGAATGACAGTAACATTTTTGCCTACATTTATATTGGCCATCACTCCACCTCGCTTTCTATCAGGCCGTACATATATTCAGCTTGTACAAAAGGATCATCAAAAAACTTCGTCTGCCTGCTCATTTTAAATCTTGTTTGTGGAGTGGGCGGTAATGGCTCTCTATATTCCTTTATTCTTCCAAGAGCCAGTGCCCGTCTCCGTATTTCATTGTTTGCCTTATTAAAAACTTCGCTATCAACAATGGAAGGGTAATAATCATCCCCAACATAACGCTCATTTTGTAGCATTCTCTTTGCTGAAGCGTGGTATAATTTAAGTCCTGCTTTTTCGGCAGCCACTGTAAGAGCCAACCCAGAGTTATAACTTTCAAAGAGTTCTTTTACTTGACCTGCTGCCGTTTCATCTATAACTGCCTTACCGCCTTCAATGCGGTAACCATATGGTGTATGTGTCATTAATCCACCAGCCTTTCTTTTAAGGAAAGACCGCATTTCACTTTAAATACAATCTCCTCCCTGGAATTTACAACTATCTCATCTACAAAATCCTCAAAAACATTATCGTTAAATTTCAATGCCATTCTGTTTCTGCTACAGAACCTTATGAGCCTTTGGGTTTCATCTATCTTTGATGCATTACCGCTTACCGCATAATATATATGTTTTAAAATCCCCTAATGCATAG
>DNNJ01000242.1 GCA_003487955.1 Clostridiales bacterium
GCGCCCATTCTTCATAAATATCATGAGTTATAAAATATCCGCCAGCATTTGCATCATATTTAATTATTTCATCGTTTTCAAGAGACTGTAATGCTTCGCCGTCATGTCCCTCTGTATTGACAAAAAACTGTCCTGCATTTGCTCTCTTCTGAGCGATCAGTAAAAAGCAAGCTTCTCTCCTGATATGAATATTATTTTTTTGGTAAACCGACTTTACGATATGTTTATTCCATAGGAGATTTTTAAAATCTAAGAGGCTTGCTAAGTCCTCAATATTTTTCTATTCACTCAAATACTCCGCAAGATAAAAAGGATTCTGCAGCAGTTCAAGTAGTCTTGCATTTTGCGGAAGATTGAAGAAATACTTGCTAGATAGCTCCGCAAGTTCTTCTTCCCTGATTTCTTCGATATTTTGTGAAGCAAACGGTAGCCGGTATAATTCTATTAACAGAAATTTCAGGTCATCAAGATAGCTGTACCTTGTTGTAAATATTACTTTCCATTTATTATTAATTAGCGCAGATAAAAACTCCTGAAATGCACTCTGATCCTCTATGTCGGATAATTTCTCAGCGGAATCAATGACAATATATTTTTCTTCTATTCGCTGATATTCAGACGTAAAATCGGCTAATGTGAAATCCCCATAAGCATTAAACAGACTATTAATATTAGATATATTTAACTCTGCAGCCTTAAACATGATAAACGGTATCGTCTCTTTGACCTGAGCATAAAAATCTTTAATTACCGCGGTCTTTCCGACGCCGCCTTTTCCACTCACAATGACAACTGGAGATTCAGTTAGAGCAGACTGCAAACTGACCAAGATGGTTGACCTGTCCAGCTTTATTGTATTGCCCTGATATTCTATGTCTGAACGAATAGGGGTAAGGATTGATTCCGTATGTTGAATCAAGTCCTGCACTAGGTCAAATGTACCTTTATCCAAAGCAAAAAAATGCTTTCCAAAGGAAATGTTTTTCTCAAGTGCAAGCTGTCTTTCAAAATGACTGGGTACTCTCCACTCGATTTCAAGTCCTTTACTTGCCGCATACTCCTCAATATTAATTTTGTATCGAGGTTCTTTTTGCCCTTTGGTTGTACTCTCAGAAAACTCCTGATTAATATAAAATAATACTTTATTTATATTGGGATTTTTGTTTATCGCTTTATCGATAGAATCCTTGATATCTTTTACATTATCGCTGATTTTAGTTTCATAAAATTTCGCTTGGAAACCAATAATCTTTCCATCATACTCAATTGGTTCTGTCTCTACTCCTGCTTGATTTTTATAACGAAAGACTCCTTTATCCTGAGTAAATTCGTCACAAAACAGAAGGTAACTAAGATTTTCAAAAACGCCTTGTTCTTTACCGTTAAATTTTGCTTTGAAGACATTCCAGTTCATTTCAAACATTTTTTCACCCCCTATGTGCTGGCATTTATTATAAATTAAATACTAAATTCGAGAAAAGCAAGCTCCTCAGCTTGTTTATTCTTCGTTGGGTTTTATCCCCATCTATCTGTGCCTAAGGATTTACCCCCATTCTTGTTGACAATTATTAGCATATCATAGGTTCAGTCATTCTTAAATAGCCTTTTCTCCTGTGATCCATCCGCGCGGGAAATCAGAATAAAGGCATCAAAAGCCTGAATTTTATCAACTTCATTTCTAACTATGCCTTCATCATAAGCTTCGTTCTGGCAAACAGCCTCAGCCAGAACATCCTGCACCCATCCTTCATTCAGAGTAGGGGAGTTATGGCATGCATCTTTCCCCTTTTCAATCCTTGTAGCGCAGCGCCAGACGACTTTGCCTCTTTCCATCCTTCTCCGATAAGATGCTCCGCAATCCCCACATACAAGCAAATTTCCAAGAAGGTATCTGCCATTATATTTACTTCCGCTGCTTTCCACCGTGCCGGCTTCGTTGTCCGATATTCTTACTCTTCTTGCCGGTCATAAAATCCTCGGTAAAAGTCTTTTGCAGCATCGTATCACCCTTGTGTTTCTCATTCTTAAGCATCCTCTGAATTGTCTTTGTATCCCAAACCTCTTTGCCCGTTACTGTCTTTATCCCTTGGGATTCTAAATAAGACTTTATTTGCCCTAATGATAGCCCCTTCAAATACAATTCAAATATCTTTCTGACGACTTCTGCCTGCTCAGGAACAACGGTAATCTCGCCATCTACGCAATCATATCCCATAAAATTCTTATATTTTGTAAAGATATCTCCCTTTTCAAACTTGCGCTGAAACCCCCACTGAATATTCTCACTGGTATTCCGGCTTTCATCCTGTGCCAGCATTCCCCTCAGTGTAATCTCAAATTCCTTATCCGCATTAATCGAATCCAGATTTTCATTTTCAAAATGCATATTGATCCCTCGCTCTCTTAAAAATCTTATGATTTTCAAAATCAGCAGAGTGTCTCTTGACACCCTGCTGATTGACTTGATGATGATGTAATCGATTTTGTCTTTCGCCGCTTTCCTGAGCATTTTGTCCAGACTTTTTCTACCACTTCTTCTAAGCCCGCTTTCGATATCATAGAAAACACCGGCAAAAAGCCAATTTGGATGGTCTTTTATCATCTTTTTATAAGTCTTTATCTGAATCTCAAGGCTGTGCAGTTGCTCCGGACCGGAGGTGCTGACCCGGCAATAGGCGGCAACCTTGAGCTTTTTATTCTCTTTGGGTTTAGGCGGTATGATTTTAACATTTTTCATCTCAATCTTTTTTTTGTATAAATATAAACTGGGTAAGATGATAAGCACACTAATATATTACAAAATAAAAGACGTGAAAGATAGCCTCCACGTCAAAAACATTTTTTCATATCCGTCCTCGCAAACCCTTGTTATATCAGCGTTTCAGGTTTTGCAACAGGATTATTACCTCCACATGCCTTGAGGATACAAAAAAGATGTCTTACCCCTCTGGTACCCCCTTGGCATCTTGTAATTGTAAAGTTATTATAAAATATTTTCACGCAATAAATACCCAGTCGCTGAGCCTCTTTCGACCAAAAAGTTCAGAATGTTAATGAGTGCCCTTTTCATCTGCGGCATTGTTTTAATTTTTTGACGGTACGCAAGAATGTATTTGCGTGCGATGCTTTCAAGATAATAAATAGTATTTACTTCAAGCTCCTCAGTCAGCAAATTACTATTCCTATTTATCATTTCACTCAGCCATAATATCCCGTCTTCTATGAAGTTGCTTCCGATATCGTTAAGGACTTTAGATATAGAATATAATACGGGATGGAAATGGCCCATGTCCTCAGTGACCTTCTTGTAAAACAGTTTCTCCCGATCTTTTATAGAGTGCCATTCCTTTGCGGATTTACTCCAATAAGAGAATGCTAAGAGATAATTATATATGACTTTTTTGGTATCATGATAATAATTTTTCGCTGTGCAAATAGCCTTAATTTTGTCATAAAATAGGTGCCATACATGCCAAAATTCTTCGTATCTATTCAATCTGTCTTCGGCAAAAATAAAATGCTGAAAAAATTTATCTGTATCATCCGATACTTTGAAGTTTTCGATAAACGGTTGAAGATATGTCTCAATCATACTTTTATCTGCGGTCAAGACAAAGGCAGCAAACTTATCAAGAAATTCGGTTTTTATTGTATAATCAAATTTCTCTTCGTCATCGTTGTACCTGTCGCGTTCAAAAACTCTCTGGGCGAAGATCGGAAATATCTCCGAAACAAAAGTAATATGTTCTGGATGCTTTGTACCTGGTGGCAACAACTCAAATGCCCTGGTTAATATTCTCAAATTCATATTTTGTGTATTTGGTATTTCGGCATACTTAATATCGTTCGAAATAATCTTTTCGATTTCACTTTCGTATTTCTCGCCAAACACTTCAAGAATTTGATTATCGGAAATCTCATAAATGCCTTTCTTATAATTATCTTTGTGCAATTTCTCCATTAACTTATCGTATTTTGGCTTTAGGAGCATATATCCTAAAAAGATGGAGTGTGCATCCTCAAAACTGATATCCCATAAATTTTGCAGGACGGCCCGAGCGGCAAATGCAGAAATCTCGCCATGCACGAAAAGCAAGATTAGCATCAGCCCTTTAATACCTTCGGACTCTTCCTTCTCGGTAGAAAAATATTTAAACAGATAAGGCAAAGAACTAATGGCGGGCTCTGTTCCATCCAAAGCTTGATATGCATAGCGACTCGCATGAAACGGCGATGTGGAATATTCTATAAGTATATATTTACAAAATTCCATTTCTTCCCTACTTAACTCTTTGCTAAAATCCCTGACCAAAACAAAGCAGGCATAGGCCGGAGTAGAACGATTAAATAATCGAAAGTCTTCTGGGGATCCGATTTTCAAATCTTGAATAATCTCTCTTAGTTCTGTGACTACTAAACGCGGATTATCTTCGTATTGCTGATATTGATTATATTTTTCCTTTTCGTTAGCGAATCTGTGTCTGGACCATAAGTATAGAGGCATGTACTTATTTGCATTATTATGCTCCTGTAACGACTCATCGCTGTATTTTTTTAATTCCGGCTCAAGCTGTGGATTAAAGTTAATTAAAATTCCTTCCTCTATTTGTTCTAATTCCGGATTCATTTTTCTTCGGTCCATTCTTGCCAGGTACAATCTCCATACCCGGTCGTCCTCAGTATCTTCAGACTTTCTCTCTAGTTCTTTATAATAGTCATCAAATATTTCCCATAAGGCATTTTGCCTTACTTCCGCTTCTTCGGCACTAACGTCTTCTGACCTGAAAAACTGATACTCTACGGCTAATTGTTCAAATCTCTTCTTCCTGTGTTTGTCATCGCAGGTCTTGATTCTTTCATTCGAATGTATGTCATGTTCAAAATTTAGGCCATGGCCAATGGAATAGGTAAACTTAGCGGATTCGTCTAGTACCATTCTCTTTGTATCATAATAAAAAAATTCCTTGGTCCGGAAAAGAATCTTAGCAATATTGAACAATTTAGATGAATGGGCCATAACAACGCTGGCGACTACGGCAGTGATGGAGGCTGAGCGAGAATTCTTTATAAGGTAATAACACCATTCTTCCAGATTCTCAGCCTTCCCATATTTGGCGTAGTCCAACAACCATTTTTCTAGGGCCATATGCATTGATTCCAGAAGATGTGTAGAAACCTGAGTGCCTCTGTAGGTGTTCCATAACCTATTACTGACATATTGATTAATCCGGTAGCCGCCATCGAGGACAACCTGAACTTCTTCCACTTCGTCTTTGAGCTCAGACTTTACATAATTTTCGGCTGCCATATTCATAAATTTTAAAATAAAATTCACCGTTATATTGGGATCATACCTTAAAAGCTGGTAAAATGGCGTTTGCAAAGCGCTGGAAGGAAAGTACCAAAAATCAGTTCCATGGGAGAGTCCAAAATTTTCTTCAAGCTCCGGTGACCTAAGGCCCCAAAATCTATCATCTTTTTTCGGTCTGTATACCCAAAATAGTTCCGCCAACTTAATGACATAGTCAGGAAGGGTTTTTATGACTTCATAGTTATCGGTGATTAAAGTTAGTATTATTTCGACCAGTTCATAGTCTCTGTCGCGATGATTAGGTTCGTTTCTGGTAAGTATTCCATCGAAAATATGTTTCAGCTCTTCTTTGATTTCTGCTGATCCCTGTAGTATGACCCTGATGAGCTGATCCTTTATTTCCCCTTTGGATCTATACCCAAACCCTCCGTTGCCTACTATGTTCTCATAGTAGAACAGGGCAATCTGACTTGCCTTCTTTGTCGTATCACCATGAGTATTTTTATTATTCCAATCGGCCAGCATGGGAAGCATCGTT
>DNNJ01000001.1:0-1653 GCA_003487955.1 Clostridiales bacterium
AAGAGGAACTTTTATGAGATTAATTGAAATCATAAAACAAAATAATTATGAAACTGTGTCAATAATAGGTCTTGCAAAGAATGCAGGAAAGACCGTGACACTTAATTATCTCATAGAAGAAGCAATAAATTTAAACATAAAAACAGGCATTACCTCAACAGGGCGCGACGGAGAAAATATAGATTTGGTAACAAAAACACAAAAGCCTGCAATTTTGGTAACTGAAGGAATGTATGCTGCTACGGCTAAAAAAACATTGATGTTTTCAAACGCCAAGGCTGAAATATTGGAAACTACGGGAATATCAACTGCAATGGGTGAAGTAATAATTATAAGGGTAAGACAAAAAGGCAATATACAGATTGCCGGACCTGTCAGCGCAAAAGATATGAAATATGTTGCGGGACGCCTTAAATATTACGGGGCGGAAGTGGTATTCATAGATGGGGCAATAGACAGGAAAGCTGTCTCATCTCCGGCTATTACAGATGCATGTGTTATTGCAACAGGAGCTGTACTAAGCAGAGATATGAAAAAGGTTTTAGAAAAGACTGCCCATGCTGTGGAATGCTTCTCTCTTACAGGAACAGATGAGTATGTTAA
Organism: Clostridiales bacterium; assembly: GCA_003487955.1. Lineage (GTDB taxonomy): Bacteria > Bacillota > Clostridia > Tissierellales > Sedimentibacteraceae > Sedimentibacter. The sequence continues at coordinate 604 of DNNJ01000001.1, forward strand.
GAATATCGTTCGGAAAATAAATAAAACATGCATCATATCAGAAGAAGGTAAAACAGTAGTTCCTGATATTAAAACAAGTATTACCGGCGGCAAAAAAATCAGTGAGCTGATTGACGAAAAAACGACTTATGTGTTTATTAAAGGCGCAGTCACATCTGCCCTGTTGAAAGAGCTATGGGAAAACAAATATTTAAGAGGCATTAAACTTGTTATAGAAGATGGAACAAAAATATTTACGGATATAAATATGTGGAATGAAATGAGAAGGAAAGGCCTTAAAGTAGAAGCCATGAATACAATAAATGTTTTGGCAGTAACTTTAAATCCCATATCTCCGGAAGGATATTTCTTTGACAGTGAAGTTTTAAAAGAAAATATGAAAAAAGTCCTGCCGGGAATAAAAATAGTTGATGTGGTGTCGGGCGGTGATGAAGATTGAATAGCTTTATGACAGAAAATACAATTAAAAATGTAAATTTCGATTATATTTTTAATGAAGTAAAACCGATTACAGAATACGGAATAAGGGCAAAAAAAGAAGCTAAGCCTTTTATAAAAGGTCAGGAGGCAGACCTTAAGACAGAGTTCAATAAAATAAGGGCATTTATTGAAAGCAGACAAAGGCGCGGCATAATTGACATATTAAAACACATTAAAAATATACTTGAAACCATTCATAGGGCAAAAAGCAATCAGGTTCTTGATGAGGTGGAATTGTTTGAAATAAAAAACTTTCTGATTTTAGTCGAAAAGATGGACAAAATTTTAAGAGGCATTTCCAATACTGAGCTAAAGCTTTTACAATTAACGCCCCTGCCACAACTATATGAAAAACTTGATCCGGCTCATGAAAAATTAAACACATTTTATATTTACGACGAATATTCGAAAAAATTAAAAGAAATTCGAAATGAAAAAAGGCAGACCGATAAGACTATACGATTATTAAAGAAAAGAATCAAAGAAGAAGTACAAGAAAAGTATAGTATTAAGTTAAATTTAAAGGATGAAGCAACAATAAGCAAGTCACAAAAAGAAAGAATTGATGAG
>DNNJ01000001.1:1908-2876 GCA_003487955.1 Clostridiales bacterium
TTATAAAATAAAAAATACTGATGAAATTGATGAGTTGGAGAAAAGATACGAAGAGCTCACCTTTGAAGAAGATGATGAAGAATACAAAATTAGACAAGATATTTCGGCTGAAATAAAAAAATTCAGTAGTATATTGCAAAAGAATATAAAAATTATCGGTGAAATCGATTATCTTATTGCAAAGGCGAATTATGCACAAAGAACTAATTCCATAGAGCCGGAAATAACCAATAAGCTGCAAATCACAATAAAGGGCGGCAGAAACCTTAAACTTGAAAAAACTTTGAAGGATAAACATAAAAGATATGTTCCCATTGATTTAACTCTTTATAAAAATGTGTCTTGCATTACGGGGGCTAATATGGGAGGAAAAACCGTAACTCTTAGGATGATAGGTCAAATTGCCGCAATGGCAAGCTTTGGTATGTTTGTACCTTGTGAATATGCAGAAATATGTCTTTTTGAACACATATTTATTTCTGCAGGCGATGCTCAGTCCATTGAAAAGGGTCTTAGTACCTTTGGAGCGGAAATAGTTAATCTTGAAGAAGCTATAAAAAATTCCGACCGCAGATGTCTTATTTTAATTGACGAGTTGGCAGGAGGTACTAATCCAAAGGAAGGTTATGCAATTACAAAGGCGGTAGTAAATTATCTTAAAAACAAAGATTGCATAACAGTTTTAACAACTCATTATGACAATGTTGCAAATGATGAGGATATTCAGAATTTGCAGGTTAAAGGGCTCAAGCTTCCTGATGAGACTGATTTGAGCAAACAGAACAACATTGAAAATGTTCAAAAATATATGGACTACAGGCTTATAGAAGTGAAATATTCAAGTGATATTCCGAAAGATGCCTTAAAAATAGCAAAAATGGCAGGCATAGACGAAGAAATTATTAAGGATGCAGAAAGATACCTGTAAAAGGTGTGGGGACACACCTCTACTATAGGGATAGTCTTTG
>DNNJ01000377.1:0-2398 GCA_003487955.1 Clostridiales bacterium
CTTTATGCTGCGGTATGGTATAAATAGAACAAATATTAAAAATGGAGGAGTAATTATGGCATTCTTAAACAAAATAGGCAAAGCAATAGGTGATGCTGCCGGCACAGCATCGGAAAAGGCTAAGGAGCTTGCTGAAACAACCAAGCTTAAAAATGCTGTTTCAGCTGAGGAAAAACAAATCAACCAATATTTTTTGGAAATCGGAAAATATGTTTTTGAAGAGGAAAGAAATAATCCGGATAGTCCATTAGCGGAAATTTTCAACAAAATTACTGATTCCTTAAGAAATATTGAGGAATTAAAAAGAAAAATTGCTGAAATAAAGCTTGATAACAAATAGTCAAAAAAGCAGTACCGCTTTGGGTGCTGCTTCTTTTTTTATAGTTTATTCCCGCAGTTTGGGCAATATTTATGTTCTTCACTCACTTGAGAGCCGCAGTTGGGACACGTATTTTCACATATTCCTTTATATATCAGTTTTAAGTCTTTATCTTTCAAAAAAACATTGTGTCCTTGCCCTCTTTCCATCATCAGTCCTTTTTCTTTGTTTGTTATTAAATACAGACTGTTGCAGCAAGTTGTTCTTGCATAATACTTTTTATTAAACCTAAACAATGGTATAAAAAATAAACTGAATACACTATATTCCATATATGCTTCATATCGACCGTATTTTATGCAGCAGCTGCACATTATTGGTTCATAATAATCTAAATCTTCTCTTTTTTGACTTATGCCTGCAATAAAAAACATATTAACCCCCCTATTTCGTGACAACACAACTATTCCATACTTGCAACTCTATCCTTCCCGTTTATCTTAGCTTGTAAAAGCAAATTATCTGCTTTACGTAGTAACGACTGTGTAGTATCATTTTTCTCATAAGTTGCTACACCAAAGCTGCAAGTAATATTTGTTGCCGGGTCGTACAAATTATTACGGATACATAATCTCATTCGTTCCGCCATCTCTTCGGCTTCCCGAATATCTGTATTTGGCAGCAGAAGCACAAATTCATCACCGCCCCACCTGGCAAAAATATCTGTGTCCCGAATTGACTTATTAATTGTTTCAGCAATTTTTACTGCTACGCTGTCACCTGCAAGGTGCCCGTAGTTATCATTTATTTCTTTAAAACCATCTATGTCAAATAGAATTACAGAAAAAGAATTGCCATATCTTCCGGATAAACTTACCCACTTATTCATATCATTATCAAACTTCGCCCTGTTATAAATACCTGTTAAGGGATCCTTAGACGATAATTCTAAAAGTTTTCTATTGGCCGCAAATTTTTCCCTTTTATTTAATTCCGTCCAATAATTATTTACGATGCAATATATGAGCAGCATGATTTGATATGCAATAAGTTTATAATATTCATAAGCTTCAAATTCTTCTATCCTATGAATAGGGTAAAGAAAAAATAAAATGCTGAATATAATAGAGAGAATAAGTGAAAACATAATTTTATTAGGAAGAATGTAAATTGCTAAAGTTATGACCATTAAACCTTGAACGCTGAAAAAGTTGAGCGTATGGTATTGTGTCAATACAAACAGGTAGTAAATAACCATAATTACCTGATAAAAGGTTATTAAATAAATAAGATTTCTATAGCTCTTCAGTTTTTTCGCAATAATAAAAATTATCGCTGAAATAATAATGATTAACAACCTTATAAGTATAATATTTATAAAAGAAGGAGTCCTGTCATCAACCATGTAGCCGTTAACAAGGAAAAGCATCATTATTAAACCAATAACAAGTGCAATAGAAGATGCAATTTTAGATGAACTGCTTAAATTATCGGTTAGAAATTCATCTTCAATAGACTTGTCTATAAATTCACCAAGCAAAGATATCTTATATTCTTTTTTATCATGCATATACATTGAGCTTACCCCCAAAATGAATACAGCAGAAATATATTCAATAGATTATAATGCTTTAAGCTAAATATTACATATGATTGTCAAATTATAATAACACAATGCACCAACTCGGACAATACTATTTTTAATAAAAAACCCGGCACCATCATATGCGCTGATTTTACCCTGAAAGAGGTTCATCTTGGTGAATTAATTGAAGTGAATTTAAATAAAAAATAATAATACAAAAGCCCAAGTATAATTTGTAATACCCTACAAATACTAATTAACAATGTTAAAATAAAAATAAAATTTAATGGAAGTGATCTTATGTTTATTGTTTTAATTAGGGCTATAATTTTGTATTTTATGGTGGTATTTATTATGCGGGTAATGGGGAAAAGACAAATTGGTCAACTCCAACCTTTTGAACTAGTAATTGCTCTGATGGTTTCGGAACTTGCAGCAATGCCTATGCAAAATACAGGCATACCTTTAGCTCATGGAATAATTCCCATAATAAC
>DNNJ01000377.1:2662-6595 GCA_003487955.1 Clostridiales bacterium
TTTTTTGCGGTAAACCCAGTATATTAATAGAAAAAGGAAAAATCAATATTAATGAACTTAAAAATAACAGACTTAATCTTAATGATTTGTTGGAAGAATTAAGGTTGAAAGAGTATTTCAATCTTGGGGATATAGAGTATGCCATCCTGGAAACAGGCGGCCAAATATCTATAATCCCCAAAAGTGATATTCAACCAGCTACCAGAAAGGACTTAAAAATATCACCTACTCAAGATAAGTTACCTGTTACCTTAATTCTTGATGGCAAAATAAATAATAAAAACTTAGAGGTTATAAACAAGGATAAGTCTTGGCTTAATAACCAGCTGAAGAAAAATAATATATTATCTGCCGATGAAGTTTTCTTGGCTTCATTGGATTCTAAAGGTAAACTTGCCTATCAGCTTAAGAAAGAAGGTGAATAATATTCATGAGAAATGTCGTTATAGCCTTATTAATATCGGTAATTATGATAATTACTATGTCTTTTTCAATTAAGTATCTAAACAAAGCATCTCAAAACTTAGGAAAACTAAATGATGAAATAGAACAGAATATTATTGATGATAATTGGGATAAAGCATATAAAACTTCTATAGAATTTACAAATAAATGGGAAGATTACTCTAAAAAAATAAAATTATTTATAAATCATCAAGAAATAGATAATATTGAAATGGAGTTAAGGAAACTACCCCAATATACCAAAGAAAAAACTAAAGATGAATCACTTGCAAGCGTTCACGTTTTAAAGTTTTTCTTGAATCATATTTCAGAAATAGAAAAAATCAAAATACAAAATATTTTTTAGACTATAAACAATATTTCCATAACCTTCTTTAAGCTCCTAAAAATATGGACATTAAATTTACACGCCAATGATTCTACAATTATGTATAAGTTAATTAATACGAGAATATAGTTATATATAAAGATCGTTTCTGATACTTCTTAATATCAATAGGTGATATATGAGTAGAATTATAATTATTTCATTTCGTAAAAATTCTATAAGGATTGTAATCGCGTTCCTGTCCTGCATGATTTTGCTATGTGGGGCATCATATTTCGTAAAATCTACTCAGACTTTATCATTGCAAACCAAAGGTGAATATGTTATTTTAGCAAGCAATGACCTTGGAATGCACTGCATTCAATCGGATTATTCGGCTTTTATGATTTTTCCTCCAGGTAATAATCTTATAGTGCAAATATTTGCAAAAGGCAAGGAGGATGCTCAGCTTATAACCTCAGGTATAACTTTGGAATATGAGGTAAACAACAATACCTCATCTGCCGACAAGGTTAATTTTTGGAAATATGCCGAAGATTATGGGTTTAACATAGAACCTGACGAAGGTATTACCGGAAACAAACTAAAAGGTACTCTTACACTTTCAAAGGATAAAAAATATTTTGAGGCAACAGCCATACCTGTCGTACCATACAATGACAACCAAAAACAGGTAAATCCATATCAAACTGTAAAAATTACAGTCAGAGAAAGTTCAACAGGGAAGATTCTTGCTATACAAGATAATGTAGTACTGCCTGTATCTGATGAAATGATGTGCAGTAATTGCCACGGAACCGAGGATACAGATAAAAACATTTTAAAATCACATGACAAAAAAGAGGGAACAAAGCTTTATGCTGATTTAACACAGAATAATCGCCACAGTTGTAGTGAATGCCACAGTGATAATATTTCAAATGTTCCCGATAAGAGTAATGTCCCATCACTTTCGCTTGCCATGCACGGTTTCCACTCTCAAACGATGGGTATGTCAAAGCTTGAAAACCAGTGTTATAACTGCCACCCCGGGACTGTGACCAAATGTTTAAGAGGAGTGATGGCAGCAAATAACATTACCTGCAATAACAGTAACTGCCATGGAAATATTGAACAGGTATCACAGAGTATTGAAAACGGGCGAAAGCCATGGCTTGACGAGCCTGACTGCGGTGCTTGCCATGGGCCGGCATATGCGGTGAATCCCGGTATTTTATATCACAATTCATATTTGATTAATGGCCCGGATGAGATGAATGGACAGATAAAATGCACCTCATGCCATAACAGTCCACACAGTGAATGGCCTTCAACACTAACACTTGATAATGTAATACCGCTGCAGCTGTATGGCAAGCCGGATTTTATAAGACAATGCAGTGCTTGCCACGAAGGTACCGGAAAACTTCATGGTGCAGGGAGATGATATATTGGTAAATGCAGGAGAATTTATACTTGTTTTAGCGGCTATTATAAATTTTGCAGCTGCCATTTCAGGCATCCTTTTAAATAAAAAACCTTTTGCCCAAAAGCTTACTAATATTCTTTTAATAACTTCAGTTATATTTATAACCCTTGATATGCTTCTGCTTGTATACTACCAGGTGCATCATGATTTTCGCCTTGTGTATGTATATGAACATACTTCTTTTGATTTATCCCCCGTCTACCTTGTGTCAGCGTTATGGGCGGGACAAGAAGGATCTTTGCTCTTATGGGCAGTAATCAATTCATGGATAGGGTTTGTACTTTGGAGGGCACTTAATAAGCAAAATTTTCAAAACAAATTGGTTTTTCCAAGCTTTGCAGTAATTAATATATGCATAATTATGATGGCACTTTTTAGCCAGCCTTTCAAGATAATGTCTTATGTTCCTACAGAAGGACTGGGATTAAATTTGGCTCTCCAGGACCCATGGATGGCAGTGCATCCACCACTTGTCTTCATAGGTTATTCATCAATGGCAGTGTTGTTTTCACTTGGTCTTGGTACTGATCCCAAAATTGAAAAGTACTGTAATAAGACTATGCTTAGAAGGTGGGCTCTTCAAGGGTTACTTTTCCTTGGCATGGGTATATTTACCGGAAGTCTCTGGGCATATCGGGCACTTGGGTGGGGTGGATACTGGGCATGGGACCCAATTGAAAACGCTGCGCTTATACCATGGCTTCTCTTATCAGGGATTGTCCATGGAGAATATACTGCATCAAAGGCTATGAGCCGGGTTAAATATATGCTCCCTTTTGTTATGGCAGCCTTTGGAACCTTTCTTGCACGAAGCGGTATGCTTAAAGACAAGTCCATACATGCCTATACAGGGTCTTCTTTGAGCATACCGTTGTTTGCTTTTTTTGCCATGTCGGTTTTGGCAATACTATATTTTAGCCTGTCAGAAGTAAAAAGGAATGAAATTAACAAACAGTATAGAGTTATCTCCATACTTTCAATACTTACTGTATTTTTATATGCCTTTGCAGCACTGGTGTTTTTGGGAACCATTTTTCCCCTCTTCTCAGGGGCTAAAGTCGCTACAGTATTCTTCAATTATTCAGCTTTGTTCATTTCAATAGCTTTCACATTCCTATTCATAGCCGAATGCTATACAAGTTTTAAGGAAGCTTTCTTTAAGGTCATCTTTACCAGTGCTGTAATAACTGCTTTAATATGCCTAAGTATGAAATTTACATCACTAATATGGCTGATTGTTCTCTGGATGCTTTTTATACCCCTGGTGCTTTGGGTAATTAAAACTATAAGTTTAAAACCAACATTATACTTAAAAAAGATTAAGAACCCGTTTGCTGCTGTGGCGCATGCAGGGGTTATGCTATTAATATTAGGAGCCGTCACCTCAACTGCCTTCAGTGAGCAAAGAGCAGTTCTGATAACAGCAGGCGGCTACACTAACTTAGGCTATGGCGCCAATATAGATATTTCACAATTAGACTTGGAGAAAAACACAACTATTCATACTATTGGCTCTGATATAATAATATCTCCTGCTGAAAATGCATCGTCATCTATTGAACAGGTTGTATATTCTACTACAAGGCCTCTTATATGGTTATTCTGGATTGGCGGAGTATTGATTGTTCTCGGCATCCTTGGTGCACTTTTTAAAAGAGCAGGATCTACGTTT
>DNNJ01000084.1:0-251 GCA_003487955.1 Clostridiales bacterium
AATGCCTTTTAAACTACAATCTCGATAAAATTTAAACCTCGATAATTTGCAAGTAATTTGATCCACAACATCTTTCCTGAAAGTGAAATAACACTAATGGATCCTGCGTTCAGATTCTAAAGATCATGGCTGATGTATATTCCCCTATATATTCTTGCAACGGCTTCCTAAGAAAGTAACTTCCTTCCCCTAATAAACGAATCAAACACGTTCTTTCTCTTTAAACAATTGACCCCAAAGGCAACTTACAG
>DNNJ01000084.1:524-4811 GCA_003487955.1 Clostridiales bacterium
AAGTATGGCGGCTAACGTCCGCGGGTTTGCGACGCCGAGACCCTTAGTGCGACCGCACTTAGGGTCGCAGGTGTGGTGCGGGGTTTCTCCGTGATTTGACTTCCTGATTGGGCTTCATGAGTCTACTTTCCGCACCCCTGCGCAAACCCTGCTGTTAGATGCCGTTGCCCCGCTCTCCTTTTCTTATTAACTCAGATACTTCTCTTACAATCTTAATAAAATCATCAACATCCTTTTCTGGATATCTCTTGTTGATAATCCACTTGATATTTTCTCCAGCTTTTATAAAATAACCTGTCGAGAGTAATTTCGATCTGTAATTGCTCACTATTTTATGAAAGTTATTTACCTTTTTTATTATGCTTTCAAAACCAGTGTAAATACTTTGTTTAAACACAGAACTTGGTGGGTAACCAAACAACAAGACCACATTTTCTCCATTGTATTGAACATTTAATGAAAACCCTTTGGAACCCCAAACTATTATAAGATCCTGTGACTCCGCAAATTCAAATAGACTCTCAAAAACTGCCCTTCCATCTACATCCAGGTCTTTTAAGAATCCACTTTTATTGACTTTAGGTAATGAACTTGACCTTACTTCTTGACGTTTGTATTCATCTTCTCCAACTACAAAATTTGACGAAATTATCTTTTCTCCAGATTTTGTTTTGAAATACTTAAACTCCAGGCAATAAATATCAAGTCCCGATTTTCTAAGATAACTGGCTGTTTGCTTAACTTCCCTAGAAATATTTTGTGCAACTATTAATAACTTTGTATTTTTATTAAATGAGACCTTTTCGCTATTATCATTTGAGAAATATTCCCGATGATATTCTTCCAATTCATTCTCAACACCATAATAATCCCGGAATATCGCATTTATCTGTTCGTAATCCAAATTCTCAACAAATGATGCATACTCTAATATTTGGGCAACGGTGTCCCGTGGTGTATTGTCTCTTTTCAATTCTATGACAATACTATTTCCTTTTTTATCAACGCCAAGTAAATCTATGATAGAACTTAAATTCGTTGTTATTTGTCTTCCAATTATTAGAATATTGCTATTTTCAAAAAAATATTGCGGATTTCTTTCAAGTATGTCTTCCAAATCCTGCTCGCAATTATCCTTTTTAAAATCATGCTCATCGTATGGAAGCATCTCCCCTTTCTGATTAATCGTAAATAATCTCATCTTTTAATCCTCCTTAGCGGGGTAATGGCATCTAACGTCCGCCGATTACCGACGTTGCCTAACCTTAAGCCGAATTCTTCATTTTCCACCCGCCGGAGGCCGCAACTGCGGTTAGGTTAGGCAATGTGAGCGCGTGTACTCCATGATTCGACTTCTTTGATTATCTTCATGAAATACAATCCGCGCCCCGAAGCGGTAATCGTGCTGTTATGTGAAGTAACCTCCCCCAATTTTCTAAACCATTAAAACATTACTATGTTGGATCCAGCCAGGCCTATTGGAAATAAACATCTGAACCCTCTGTTCTTTCTCCACTTTGTGTGTTTCCTGAATAAATGTTATTTAGCTCGTCATTAGGTGGACAATTTATTTTTAAAATTTCTTTACCCTTGGCATCTTTAATATCACTGTCTTCATCTACATATAAACCTCCTCCAGAAATAATGGCATTGTTATTAGAAAACGTATTATTTATTACTGTGGGGGTCGAATTAACAACCATGATGCCGCCTCCATAGGTATTTGCATCATTCCATACTATTTCATTATTATCTAGTACAGCCGGGGAATACGGCGTTGTAACCAAAAAGTCATTAACATAAGTTAGTCCGTTGCTGAAATAAATATAAATACCGCCACCTCCATAGTTTTCTGCTAGGTTATAAGATATGGAATTATTTTTTATTCTTGGCGACGCATCCCAGATGTATATTCCCCCAGCACACACGCTTGCAATATTATTATGGATTTCGTTATCCTCGATTTTTGCTTCGTATTTAGAAACGGTTTTGTAATTGTTGAAATTATAAAAAACGTAATTATCATGGTAAACATAAATCCCACCGCCTCTTTTTGCATTGTTATAGGAAATAGTATTGTCTACTATAAACGGAACTGTTGGTTGCAATTGTGATATTGTGTTATTAATATAAATTCCACCACCATCTTCTCTCGCGATGTTATTTAATATAGTATTGCCCACGATTTTATTAAAGGCGCCATTGACAAAAATTCCTCCTCCAAACAAACACTCATTATGATTTATATCATTACCTGATATGATAGCCTCATAGATCTGATTGTAAGAAGAAATATCATGTATATAAATACCTCCACCTTCCCGCGCAATATTGTCACAAATTAAATTGTTATTTATTATAGGCCACGAATGACTTACATAAACAGTACCTAAACAATTGTTCGCATTGTGTCCCGTTATGGTGTTACTGTCAATCACTGCCCTACTATTCGAACATATATATATCGCGCTTCCTTGATAATTAGCACTATTATTCCTGACAATGTTTTTTGTTATACTAGGTGACGACAAGTTAATAAAAATACCTCCACCACGGTCCGCAAAACCATTTTGTATTGTAAAACCCGTTAGAATTGTTTTTTCAGTTTCTCGTTGTTCGAATGTAATAACGGATCCAGTATTATTCCCATCTATTATAGTGTTAGATACAATTGCTATATCATCGGGGTTTTGGGACTTTAATGTAATTTTTTTACCTTTAAAATCTATATTTTCGTAATAAGTTCCTGGGGGAATAATAATAACATCCCCATCAACAGATAAATCAATTGCACTTTGTATTGTGTTAGCAAAAACTGGTTTGAAATTGTGGTTTCGATCAACAGTCAGTTTAAATGGGTTGTCACTACCTGTAATACTTCCTTCCCAATGAACGAAAATCCACCCTTCTTGAGGAACCGGAGTAATTTCTATTACATCTCCATAAACATAGGATTCTTGCTCGGGAATAACTGTTACCGAGCCATTTTCATAAGAATCAATTGTAACAGTATAATTGTTCTGGTTGAACACTGCTTCTATTTCTTTATTATTATCTATCTTAAAAACTATTGGATTTTCGGTGGTTTCTAAATCTCCTTTCCAGCAATCAAAACTCCAACCTTGTTTTGCTGAAGCCGTTAATGTAATAGTCGTACCATCAACGTAGGAGTCTTGGCTAGGATTTTTTTCTACAAAACCTTCGCCGGAAGTTAATATATTAAGAGTAAATAATTCTAAAAATACTGCTGTAACATTCTTATTACCATCCATCAAAATAGATGCTTCATTATTATTACTTATGACATCTCCTTCCCAATGACTAAAAATCCATCCATCTTGCGGAGATGCTATAAGATTTATTTCATCTCCATAAACGTAAGAATCGTTTTTGGGGCTTTTTGTGACCACTCCATTACCTCTTGTGTTAATTGTCAAATAATACTGATTCTGCGTAAACACTGCAGTAACATTCATTTCTTTGTCTACAGTTACAACTATACTATTTTCGTTCCCCTCAACACAACCTTCCCAATGATCAAAACTCCAACCAATGTCTGGCTTTGCCGTTAATCTTACTGTTGTTCCGTATTCATAATTACTACTTATAGTTTCAACAATCTCTTCTTTTACTGTACCTGAACCAATACATGAAACATTTAAAGGGTATATGCGTTTTGAAAAAGATGCCGTTATATTAACATTGCTATTAATTTTTATACTACTCGGATTTTCAGTTCCTGATAACGCCCCTTCCCACTTGTCAAATATCCATCCTTCCTCAGGAATAGCTTTTAATTGTACTTGTGTATCCGATACATAATATTCTTGGTTTGGGTTTTTTTCTACTCGTCCATTCCCGTTTATTTTAATAGATATTGAATACTGGTTTTGAATACCTACAAAATTTACAGAATTATTTGCACCATTTACCTGCTTATTATTAGGAATAAAAGACCATTCTTTTTTACTTGGTGTTACTGTTATAGTTGCTTTCAATCCTCCTTTGCTCCAACATCCGTCATTCCCTGTAGTTACTCCTCCATACCCATCTGAGAAAGAAATATTTACTCCTTCTATTCCGTTTCCATCCTGATCTGAAATACACCCGGAAATTGTGTAAGTACTAGGCATGCTAGGTTTTTTGCTACCACATCCTGTAAATATTGTCATAATTAAAGTAAGACATAATAATCTATATCCTAATTTCATACTTTCTCCTCCTTTTTATTAGCTTTATTTTGTTCAATTTTTTGGTAAACCCAAATAAAGTTATTTCATATAACGT
>DNNJ01000084.1:5010-6992 GCA_003487955.1 Clostridiales bacterium
TAACGTTCGCGGGTTTGCGACGCCGAGACCCTTAGTGCGACCGCACTTAGGGTCGCAGATGTGGTGCGGGCTTTCTTCTTGATTCCGCTTCCAAATTTACTTCATGATTTTACTTACCGCACCCTTGCGCAAACCCTGCTGATATATGACGTTCCCCCGACTCCAACGCTGGGCTATACACTATTTTAATTTGCTTCCTAACCTTTTAACCTCTTCGGTTATGATGGCCTTATCAAGCCTCTTTACCAATAAAGTTGGTTCGTTAATATTGCCACCAGGAGTTAATTCACGAAATTCCCATTTTGGCGTCTCGTTTAAAAAGCCTAACGCCTTTTCAGTAATATGTGGAACAAATGGATAGCAAATACTGGATAAGTTGATAATTAAATCCAGGCAAACCTTCAATGTTGTAGCTGCACGATCTCTATCCTTTTTAATAGTTGACCAAGGTGCCTTAGTATCGATATATTTATTAGTAGCTCGAATGACTTCAAAAACTTCTTTTAAAGCTTCCTTTAAGTCGCCTTTTTCTATTAGCTCTCCAATGCTGCTATATAAAGATTTACATTTTACGATAATCACAGCATCTTCTTCATCGTAAATCCCGGGTTTAGGTATGCAGCCTCCAAAGTTTTTTATCACTTGTGTCAGGGTTCGATTGACTAAATTTCCATAAGCCCCTAATAACTCGCTATTATTTCTTTCTACAAATTCAGTCCATGAAAAATCGCTATCTCTTGTTTCTGGCCCGTTGATAATTAGAAAATACCGCAATGGATCCGGGTCATACCTACTTATATAATCATTAACCCATATAGCCCAATTTCTGCTTGTTGAGAGCTTTTTTCCTTCAATAGTCAAGTATTCACTGGAAATAATATATGTTGGCAGTGACTTTATATCTAATCCCATTAATAAAGCAGGTAAAATTATTGTATGAAAAGGAATGTTGTCCTTACCATGAACATAATAGGAAACCGTCTCATTGTCCCAGAACTCTTCCCAATCGAATAAATTATTATCTTTTACACATTTCATAGTTGCTGTAATATATCCCAAAACCGCTTCAAACCAGACATATATTTTTTTCCCATCAAAACCTTCTAACGGTACGTCAATTCCCCAGTCTAAATCTCTCGTAGCAGCTCGATCTACAACCCCTTCATTTAAGTACCTTTTAGCTAAACCAATAGCATTTTTACGCCACTTCAACTCATTTAACTGAACCAACCTTTCCAATTCTTTTTGGAACTTAGATAAAGCAAAAAACAGATGTTCTGTTTCCCTTATTTCCGGTTTTGTCTGACATATGGTACATTTTTTACTTAGCAGTTTCTCCACATCAATTAGGGTACCACACTCATCGCATTGATCGCCTCTTGCTGCCGTATATCCGCAGTTATTGCAGATCCCTATTATATAACGGTCCGGAAGAAACCGATTACACTTTACGCAAAAGGCCATTTTTTCTTTTCTTAAATATAACAGTCCTTTTTCGAACAATTTAATAAAAAACTGCTTTACTTTATCCTTGTGGTAATCATCCATTGTTAGTGTATATAGATCGTAACTAAAACCTAAAGCCGCAAATGTCTCTTTGAATTCGTTATGATATTTTTCCACAATTTTTGAAGGTTGAACTCCCTCACTCATTGCTTTTACAGAAATCGGAGTACCGTGGCAATCAGAACCGGAAACAAACATTACGTTTGCCCCTGTTAATCTATAATATCTGGCAATTACATCGCCAGCCAACAGTCCAGCAATGTGACCCAAATGAAGTGAACCATTAGCATAGGGCCATGCTCCGCCTATCAATATCTTCTTATTTAAGTTCTTTAATTCTGCCATTTTATCATCTCCTTCATTTTCTGGTTACTTAAGTATAACCTACAATCAACTACTCTATAAATAAAAGGGGGAATGTCATATATCGTCTCGCATTGCTGAAGCCTTTGAGCCTTAGTGCTTGCACTTGGCGA
>DNNJ01000009.1:0-4453 GCA_003487955.1 Clostridiales bacterium
AATTCGTTGCGAATGACCTACCAACCATCTGTTCTTCGCTTTGGCTCCAACATATGGGGTTAGGGCATCTTTAATTTTCCATTTGTCTTGATAAAAATATACTTGCCGTTTTTATAAGCTTTTCTTCTACTTCAGACATCTTTGAACCTTTATCCTTCGATAAAAGTATTACAGCTCCGATTGGGTCTCCATGCACCATAATCGGTGATATAACCTGACTGATATAATTATCCGGATTAAATTCATTTGCAGTAATTCTTATTGGTTTTGAAGTTGAATTTGTTGTATACATTTCTCTGTTTTCAATTATTTTTTCCAATTCCGGACTCAGTCTTTTTTCTGCATAATCTTTCTTTGAGCTTCCGGAAACGGCAATTACGCCGTCTCTATCCGTAATTATTGCAATATGTCTGGTTGTTTCAAATAATGATTCCACATATTCCCCTGCAAATTCAGTCAATTCTCCAATAGGTGAATATTTCTTTAATATTATTTCACCTTCTCTATCGGTGAATATTTCTAAAGGGTCGCCTTCTCTTATTCTTAAGGTCCTTCTGATTTCTTTAGGAATAACTACTCTGCCTAAGTCGTCAATTCTTCTGACAATTCCTGTTGCTTTCATTACTTACATTCCTCCAATTACATATTTTTATATTTTTATGACATTTCTTTTAATATTTTCTATTATTTACACTTTAATAGATTTTATCCTACTTAGTTTAATATAATGTTTAAATATTTTTAGGAAAAGAAACATTATATCATTATAATGGAAGGAATAAAAATTATCAACATTTTTTTACTAAAATTAACAAATTTTTAATTTATTACTATTTCCGCAGTGCTTTTCAGTTGCTCCAAAAGGTCTTCAAATTTACTCATTTTATAATATTCAATAAGTTTGTCTTTCTCCGATTCCACTGTTATTTCTCCATTAACTATCTTATCTGTCAACTTAATAATATGATATCCGAAATCAGACTTTACAGGCTGGCTGACTTCTCCCGTTTCCAATGCAAATGCTGCTTCCGAGAAAGGTTTAACCATTTGTGCATAGTTGAAGTAATCCAAGTCTCCTCCGTTTGCACCGCTGCCTGTATCAGTAGACAATTCTTTTGCAAGTTCTGCAAAGTCTTCGCCCTTATTAATTCTTTCAATTACCTTTAATGCTTCTTCTTCTGTATCAACAAGAATATGACTTGCCTTTACCTGCATGTTCATTTTCATATCGTCAAAAATATCTTTTAACTCATCATCATTTGGTTTTAAGCTGTCAATTTTTGATGTTATATAATTATTAATTAATGTTTCTTTTGCCAGTTCTTGTATAATAAATTCTTCTGTCATACCTCTTTGTTCCAAAAAACTTTTATACTCTTCGTCATTTTGGAAATTTATTTTAAAATTCTCTAATGCGTTTTGTTTTTCTTCTTCTGTTACTGTTATTCCTTCTTTTTCAGCAGCATCCACTAAAAGTAATGATTTAGTCATTTCATCCATTACATATTCTTCATATAATTCCTTATAAGTTAAACCTTTTGATGCTTCTGTTTCCCAGACACCTTCGCCAAATTGATACTCAACATAATCCTTATAATATGCCATCGCATCATCATATTCTTCCAGCGAAATAGCTTTGCCGTTTACTGTTGCCTTCACATTATCTTCAATACCTTGGTCATTTTTTTGTGAACATGCTGTAAATGCTAAAGCTATGCATAATAAAGTAATTAAGAACAGTGATTTTTTAAATTTGCTCATGTTTTTCCTCCACAGCAGTTATACCTGCTTTAAAATTATTTAGTATTTCTAAGAACTTCTCCAATTCCTTAAGAATTTTCATTTGCTCAAGAGAATCTAATTTATATTTAATAGTTGGCTCGTTTGTTCCAACAAAACTTATCTTTTCAAAATAATTCTTGATTAAAAATTCAATTATATCCTGACTCAGGTCATTTGTTTTTGTCATTTCAATGTTCACCGTATTTCCTGCCTGAGTTATTGTTTTTATGTGAAGTTTCTTGCACAATGATTTGATGTATGATATTTTCAAAAGATTATCCACTTGAATAGGAATATTCCCAAACCTGTCAATAATTTCTTCCGTAACATCAAGTATATCATTCTTATTATCTGCTGCTGCTATTTTTTTGTATATTTCTATTTTCTGCTCTTCGTTTTCAATAAATGATGAAGGAATGTAGCCGTCAACATTTAAATCAACTGAGGTTTCAATATCTTCTTCCAACTGTTTACCTTGAATTTCCCTAACTGCCCGCTCTAAGAACTTCACATACAAATCATATCCTATTGCCAACATATGACCATGCTGTTCTGAACCCAATATATTTCCGCTGCCTCTTATTTCTAAATCCCGCATGGCTATTTTAAAACCTGAGCCGAACTCGGTAAATTCCTTTATGGCCTTAAGCCTTTTATCGGCAACTTCTGACAGCATCTTATCCTTTTCATAGGTAAGGTATGCAAAAGATACTTTGTTTGACCTGCCTATCCTTCCCCGAAGCTGATACAGCTGCGAAAGTCCTAAATAATCGGCATTATCAATAATCAGAGTATTTACATTGGGTATGTCCATTCCGGTTTCAATTATGGTTGTACAAACCAAAATATCATATTCCTTATTGACAAACTCAAACATTATATTTTCAAGGTGTCTTTCGCTCATTTGCCCGTGGGCTACTGCAATACGTGCTTCAGGAAGAAGCTTCCTGAGCTTTGATGCCGCATGATCTATATCAGCCACTCTGTTATGAACATAATAAACCTGGCCATTTCTTAAGAGCTCCTTTTCAATTGCATCCTTTATCAATCCTTCGTTATATTCGATAACATAAGTCTGTATAGGAAGCCTGTCTCCCGGCGGTTCAGATATAATGCTCATGTCCCTTACACCAATCATCGACATATGAAGGGTTCGTGGTATAGGTGTTGCTGAAAGCGTAAGTACATCAATGTTTGATTTAAGCTGCTTTATCAATTCCTTATGTCTGACACCAAATCTTTGCTCCTCATCTATTATCAAAAGACCTAGCTCCTTAAATTTAAGCTCCTTAGAAAGAAGTTTGTGTGTCCCTATTACAATATCAATCAAACCTTTATTTAGCTCATTGATTATTTTGTTTTGTTGATAATGTGTTCGAAAACGGCTGAGCATTTCAATTTTAATGGGATATCCTCTGAATCTTTCGACCAAATTTGTATAATGCTGCTGTGCTAAAATTGTTGTAGGAACTAACATTACCACTTGCTTTGAATCCATAACCGCTTTAAATGCAGCTCTCATTGCCACTTCAGTTTTTCCGAATCCCACATCACCGCAAAGAAGTCTGTCCATGCATATGGGTTTTTCCATGTCTTTTTTGATTTCTTTAACGCAGCGAAGCTGGTCTTCTGTTTCTTCAAATGGAAATTTGTATTCAAATTCTTTCTGCCACTCGGTATCACCTGAAAATGCATATCCTTTTGAAACCTTTCTCCTTGCATAAAGCTTAATCAGCTCGCCTGCCATATTTTGTATGGCCGCCTTTGTGCGCTCCTTAGTTTTTGTCCAGTCCGAGCTGCCCATTTTATTAAGCTTCGGTTTTTCCGAATCTGCACCAATATACTTTTGAATAAGAGACATTTGGTCAACAGGAACATACAGCTTGTCTTCGGCTTTATACTTGATGCACAAATAATCCTTTTGAATATTTTGCACCTCAATTTTTTCAATTCCTGCATATTGACCAATTCCGTGATGCTCATGTACTACGTAATCTCCGACTTTTAAATCGGTGAAAACTTCAATTACAGCACCTTTTCGTTTTTTTGGCTTACGGGACTTGCGCTTTACTGACCCAAGCACTTCATTTTCGGTAAGTACAAGGAGCTTATTATCGTAAAATTCAAATCCTTTTATTAATTCTCCGGGTGCTATAACCACTTGACCACTTTCAGCTATATTGGCATCTTTAGACAATGTGGCGGTGCATTCATAATCATTTAACAGATTATGAAGTTTCCTGCAGCTTTCATAGGTGCTAAGAATTATATCTACTTTGTAACCCTTATATTTCAGCCTGTTTAGCTCTTTTGACAACTCTTCAATCTTGCCGTAATAAGAGGGAGCTTCTTTGAAAAGCATATGGACAGAAGTTTCTGTTCTAATTATTTTCTCTTTGCCGTTAATTGAAATAAAAGGTCTATTAGAAATTTCCGTCAAAAGCTCATGCTCACTTAAATACACTTCGCTTTGATTTGAAAAGATTTCTCCCTTTTCAAATAATTCGGTGAATTTTAAATGAAAGCTCTCATTTAATGTATTAATTTCTTCAAATACTCTTTCAGGCTCATCAATAAGAAGAATAGAATCATCCTCAAAATAATCCAAAATATTTGAAAATGAATGTTTTATAAAAGGTACCAAAAGGTCAGCATTTTCAATACCCATACC